>JAYENE010000071.1:0-5176 GCA_034721935.1 Thermodesulfobacteriota bacterium | reverse complement strand
TCTGATATATCGGCGCTTACGCTGTAACCCGTAATATTCATTTCAGGGAAACAGATTATTGAAGCGCCCTGATTTTTTGCTATTTTTATCCACCTTGCTATTTGGTCAAGGTTATGTCCGGTTTTATTCACAGGTGAATTGGAAACGACAGCGGCAACGCGTATATCTTTCATCACTTAGCTCTACTTTTTTAGGCAATTGGAATGATGGAGTAATGGTTTATAAATTAGCAATAGTTCAGCCACAAAGACACAAGGAGATATTATTGAGGGATTAAAATCAATAAGATACCTTCAATTCCTAAATTCCTAAATCCGCAATTCCTAAATTATCAATGGTGCCTTAGTGGCTGAACTGTTATAAATTACAGATCGAAGTGAGCATTTATCTTAAAAACCTTTGTTGCAGGCAAATTGATAATATCAGTTATTCCGGTTTGTTGAGATATTTTTTTAAGATTTGTCTCTATTTCATCCATGGATGGAGCAATAAAGGTAAACCATATATTATACTTATTATTACGCCTGTAATTATGAGTTACTCCCGCATAGCCGTTAACCTCTTTGGCAAAGGATTCAATCAGATCTTCCGGAACCTTTGCTGCGCAGAGAGTGCTGATAAATCCTAATTTTTCAGGGACAAAGTTCCCTCCTATTCGTCGTATAATTTTTTTTTCCTTTAACCCGGCAAGACGTTTTAAAACCTCATCTTCAGAAATGCCCAAGTCATTAGCAATAGAAAGATAGGGGCGGGAAGTTATCGGAAAGTTGGACTGTATCTTGTTTAGAATCTCTTTGTCTATGTCATCTATTGAAGGCATGAGTTTTACCTTAGGGCTCGACAAAAAATAACTTTACATTTCTTTGCGCCGATGCATCCCGCCTGACTGCGTTGCGAAAATTCTGAATATGCTTGATATTCATGCTTTTTCGCGCCTTGTCAGCCGAGCGCCTCAACACCTGAAATTGCGAACTTATTTTTTGCCGAACCCTTAATAAAAAAGCCCTGCATAATATGCAGGGCTTTTTTAGTTAAAAATGTGTTAAACAGACCATTGTTTGCTTGACTTAGACGCATCCTGTAGGTTTTGGAAGACCGGCCATCTTACATGCTCCTTTGCCGGGTCCGGACGGATAAAGCTCATATATATGCTTTAATTTGTAACCTGTAACCTTGGAAAGTATCCGAACCATTGGGGCAATTCCGTTCTTCTCATAATATTCGCGAAGAACTGTAATAACCTTTTGATGCTCATCATTCAGTTCTTCAATACCCTCTGTTGTTTTAACATACTGGACCCACTCTGGACACCAGCTGTCATATGCGTCAATAAAACCATCTTCATCCGTGACAAACTTTTTACCCATAAAATCAACTTCTGGCATTTAAAATTCCTCCTTTGTAAAAAATAAAATTGTTATAGCTTTCCGCCCTTTAATCTCCTGTTAATTTATCTAAACTCAATATATTATTAGTAAATAAATGTCAATATTAAAACATGATGAATTCGTAAAAAGTCGAAAATGCTCCTTCTCCCTTGATGGGAGAGGGCTGGGGTGAGGGTGAGTATAACGCTATTTCAAGTGGTTACATCCCCACTTCATGCGCCTTTCAGGGGACATAATAATCTTGTCATGGCAGTAGTTGAGCTTTTAACATGCCTTAACCGGTCTTTGTTTTTATTTGGCACCAGCTTTTTTTTGCTATAAAAATTACAAGGTCTATATTAACGAAATATTCCTTGTTTTAATTTAAAAACTTATGTATAAAAACGCAAAAACGAACATACATTAATCCATTATCGTACAAGGAGCGACCCATGCCAAAAAAAATCGTCATCATCGGAGCCGTGGCTTTGGGGCCAAAGGTGGCCTGCCGAGCCCGCCGCCTGGACCCTGACGCTGAAATCATTATGCTGGACAAAGATTCCATCATCTCCTATGGCGGCTGTGGCATCCCGTACTATGTAAGCGGTGACGTCCCGGACGTCAAGGAACTTTCATCCACCATCTATCACGCTATGCGTGATGAGGCGTTCTTTAGATCAACAAAGCGCGTCGAGGTTCGCACCAGCGTTGAGGCATTGGCCATTGATAGAAAAAACAAGACTGTGCGCATCCACGACATCAAGACGGGAACCGTGGAGGATATCCCTTATGACATCCTTGTTCTTGGCACAGGGAGCACGGCCTTTATTCCGCCTATTTCAGGCGCTGACCTGCCCGGAATCACGGCCATTTCGAATTTGCATCATGCTGTGGAAATCAAGGACAAAATCGCCAATGGCGAGATCGAGTCCGCGGTAGTAGTCGGCGGCGGGGCGATCGGCCTGGAGATGGCCGAGGCCCTGACTGTGCTGTGGGGCGTTAAAACAACCCTTGTCGAGATGCAGGAGCAATTGCTTCCTGTGGCCGTCGGCCCGGACCTGGCCGGAATCATCCGCAGACACCTTGAGAAAAACGAGGTCAAGGTCATCACGGGGGATTGTGTTTCAAAAATCATTGGCGACCAGGAGTCTGGGGTTACTGCCGTAGAGACGGGCGCAGGTTCCATTGCATGCCAACTCGTCATCTTTGCCATTGGAGTACGACCAAACACTCACCTGGCTCGGGAAGCCGGTCTGGCCGTCGGCTCCTATGGCGGTATTCTCGTGGATGGCCGTATGCGTACTTCGGATCCGAACATTTTTGCCGGCGGCGATTGTGTAGAGGTCCAGCACCAGATTACCGGACAAAGGGTAATCCTTCCCCTGGGCTCGCTGGCCAACCGCCAGGGCAGGGTGATTGGCGCTAACGTAGTCGGCGGCAACGAGCAGTGGCCTGGTGCAGTCGGGACATTTTGCCTCAAGGCATTTGACCTCGGCGTAGCCAGGGCCGGGCTTACAACGGCACAGGCCGTCGAAGCCGGCTTTGACGCTGTGGACGCACTAATTGCCGGATCGGACAAGGCACATTTCTATCCTGGTCACAAGCCGATGTTCATTAGGCTGATTGCAGACAGAAAAACCAGGCGTGTCCTCGGCATAGAGGCCGTGAGCGAGAACGGTGATGCTGCCAAGGCAAGAGTGGACACGGTGGCGGCCTTACTTTCGCATGGAGTGCGTGTGGATGAGATATCTAACTTAGAGGTGGGCTATGCCCCGCCTTTTGCTTCGGCAATGGACATTGTCAACGCTGTGGCCAATGCCCTGGAGAACGTGCTGGACGGCCGAGGCAAGGCAATCAACGCGCTCGAGTTTTTGGACCAACTCGACAGCCCGACTCTCAAGGTTCTGGATGTGCGCACCAAAATTGAAGCCGAGCCGTTTGTGAAAAAATACGGGAAGCGCTGGCGAAATATTCCTCTGGACGAACTCCAGGAACGGGTCGGCGAGATTCCAACAGCCGAGCCGCTTATAGTAATCTGCAGCTCAGGCGTGCGTTCCTTTGAGGCTCAGTTGTTTTTGCGCCAGAAAGGTATCGCTAACGTCAAAAACGTTTATGGCGGCACAGCCCTGGTCGAACTCCTGAAGAAAGAAATAGCATAAAGAAGAATCGTAAGCGTTCACAGGTTCAAAAGTTCACCGTTCAGGGTTATAAGAAACTTAGGTCCGCCTGAATATGAATCACCTGCCCGCTCTTCAATCTTGCGAGGCAGGCGGGTTTTCAGTGAACTCTGAATCTTTGAACCCTGAACCCGTGAACGGTTACGAAGAATCGTAAGTAGCGTATAATTCTAACAAAGTCATTACCCTTCCCGCTGAACCGCAAAAGCGAACGCATATAAAAATAACAAACTTCCTTACGGTCGAAGATTCCTTGTCCCGCTAAAGCGGAGACTGCAGGGAACCTTCAATTTCCTAAACATAAAAAGCTTTACTGTGAACTCTTACAGATCAAAACCAAAGGTGATTGTAATTTGCGGCCCGACCGGGGTCGGCAAGACATCTGCGGCCATTGAAATCGCCGGAAAATTTAAGGGTGAGATTATAAATGCAGACTCAATGCAGATATACAAATATATGGATATAGGCACGGCAAAGCCGACGCCTGATGAACAGGCCTGTGTCAAACACCATATGATCGATATTGTTTATCCTGATGAATCCTTTGATGCAGCCATGTATGCAAAGATGGCGCGTGAAACTGTAATGAAACTGGATAGGCAGGATGTAGTTTCGTTTGTTGTTGGAGGCACGGGATTTTATATCAAGGCGTTATTGCATGGCCTGTTTACAGGCCCTGCCAAAGGCGGGGATGTAAATGTCCGTGAGCGCCTGAAAGAGGAGGCAGCAGTTCATGGCGCAGCCTTTCTTCACACGCGGCTGAGCAAATGTGATCCAGTAGCAGCCGAAAATATACATCCTAATGATACATACAGGATAATAAGGGCTCTTGAGGTATATGAGATAACCGGAAAGAGCATATCAGAATGCCACGAAGAGCACAGGTTTGCAGATGAACCGTTTAAGGTTTTGACCATTGGTTTGGATATAAACAGGGAAATTCTATATGATCGCATTAACTCCAGGGTTGATGCAATGATTGACACAGGGCTTGTAGATGAGGTTAAAAGGCTCCTTGACAAGGGTTATTCGGAAAACCTCAAGCCAATGCAGTCGATCGGTTATCGCCATATTACTGATTATATTAAGGGGCGTCTTTCATGGGATGATGCCTTATCGACCCTTAAGCGGGATACAAGAAGATATGCAAAACGTCAAATGACCTGGTTTAAGGCTGATTTGCAAACTGTATGGATGAAACCTGAACAATCGAAAGATATTATCCGGTTAATAAAAAAATTTCTGCTTACCACATGATATTGTTTTAGTCGAGTTGACAACTCTAAGCATATAGTAATTTCTTGATGAACTCGTAAAAAGTCGGAAAACACCATTTTTCGTCATTCCGGCGAAAGCCGGGCACGTAGTGAAGCTTTAGCGCTATCCAGTAATTTCAATATGTTCTAGATGCCGGATCGGGCATGCCCCGTACCGGATACGGGGTCCTGCATGACGTTTTTGGGACTTTTTACGAGTTCATCATTTCTTAATTAGTGCCTGAACGGAAACTAACCAAAAGCTGTTATTTCGATTCTGTCAGAGCCCTTTGGCGGACTGCCTGGTTCCCATGCTCCAGCGTGGGAACCCATATGGTATGCGTTCCCACGCTGGAGCATGGGAACGAGAAAAAAA
>JAYENE010000070.1:0-5193 GCA_034721935.1 Thermodesulfobacteriota bacterium | reverse complement strand
TTTCGTAGGGGCGGGTTTACCCCGCCCCTACGAAAGTTGATGCACGTAACCCGTAGGGGCGGGTTTACCCCGCCCGATAAATGATGATGCTGCGGGATATCATTCCAATTTTAACAAACTGGTAATACTCCCATTTTAATAATACGTTTCTTTTTGTTTTCCGTCCTCTCAACGGAAAACAAAAAAACCTTTAATCTTTGCGTCCTCTGCGGCTCTGCGGTGAGATATATATTTTTCTTGTTTATCATTGTCTCTGCTTCGTTACACTCTGACAGCAAGGCTTAAGTATCTGCTGTTTTCTTCGTATATCAACTTCTTGGCCTTCATCATTTTTAAAAAGGACACAATTCTGTCTTCGCCTATCTGCGGGAAATTGGCTATAATACGTTTTAACGAACGATTGGTCAGACAAAAAAGGTAGATATCTCTGTAGATTCCGTTTATACGATGTGTCAGCGGATCCGCATCCGGACGTTTCTGACGGACAATCAAAAAATCGCCTCCGTCCCGAAAGCTGAGAATTGGTGAATATAAAAGACCGGCGTGGAGTTTGGCATACGATTTTTTCCAGGCTTTTACCTTTTTCTTAACAGGTTGCCACAGTTTTTTCTGGTATCCACGGTCTCCTCTAAAGGACTGTATCATGAAACTAATTGACTGGAAAACATCTGGTGGAAATAATACGGCATAGTTAGGGTGGTTAAAAACCGCTGTAAGGCCAAAGGCGCGCCAGTTATCCCAAACAGGGCTTCCAAACCCTAACCAGAAGTTAACGACCCTTAATGGACGAAAAGGGAATGCGAACTCAAGCGCATGCAAGGTTTCCTCTACATCGGTTATATCACTTCCGGGAAAACAAAGGATCAGGTTCGAAATATTGACAATGCCTAATTCCTCGCAATTTCTCATTATTTCCAGATTCTGGATGCCGGTGGTTCCTTTATTAAACTTTTTAAGAAGCCGGGCGCTTAACGCCTCAATTCCTATCTGGACTTCTTCAACACCGGCTGAGCGCATGGCTTTTAACACTTTATATGACGTGGTCGCCCGCATTTCTGCAAACAGGCGCAGATCTTTACCCAGTTCATGAAGGCGTAAAAATATTTCCTTGTTTTCCCTTAACGGAAGTATATTATCCATGAATGCGATAGACAGACTTTTATGCCTTTTTGTCAGATAGTCAATTTCAGAGACAATTTGCCTGACCTCTTTTTTTCTGTAGCCGTTCCACTGAAGGTTAAGATTGCAAAAGGCGCAGCCTTTTTGTTTTCTCGATTTTTTTGCAGATTTCCACCAGCAGCCTCTGGAAATTTCGGCGCACAGAGTGGGGAAAAATCTTTTATCCGGTCTAAATGTTTTAAGCAAATCAAAGTAATCATCATAATCGGGCGGGGGCAATGAGGTTAGATCCTTTATTTGATTAAAGGAAATATCACCGATTATATTGGAACCATTTCTTGATACAACCCCCGGAATAGAAGGTGTTTTGTCATGGCCGCCGGATTTTATTAAATAACGAATTAATCCGGCAATGGGCAACTCACCTTCGCCGCTAACCACATGGTCTATCTCGCTGAATGTCTCAAGCAGTTGAAAGATCGTATCTCCGGTAAATACCGAACCGCCCGTTACTATACGAAGATCCGGAAAGTCTTCTTTAATTCTTTTGATAAAATAAAGAGAAGAAGTGACTTGACAAAGACAGATTGAAAAACCAGCGAGCCCGAATTTACTCCAGTCTATGGCCTTTATCATATTGTCGGATGCTTCTTTGACCCCGGCTGTTAAAGCATCAAAGTCGGTTTTTCGAAGCGCTGTATTGTTCTTTGCTTCGCGATAAAAAACTTTTCTAATTTCATTAGACTGCTCAGGAAATAACAGGGCTGCATATATTGATTCCGCGGGCCATGTCCTTTCCGAAATTTCATGATAAAGTTTGTAGCCGATTCTTTCCGCCACCTTTAAATACACGTGAAGCGCTTTTATTTGCAGGTTCGGAAACCTGGATTTTAAATAGGCCTTTAATGTTCCAAGCTGAATCGATGGCCGGCTATAAAGGGGCCATGGAGTGGAAACTAAAACAACGGGTTTTAATCGGTCGGTCATAGATAATTTTCTCCTGCAGGGCTTTGTTTTTTCTTTTCAAGAATCTGTATTGCATATTTCAGAGCCAGGGGTGTAAATACCACTGTTACTGCAACCATGCCCACTACTGCGGCAAATATCTTCTCGTCAATGAGGCCGGCAGAAAGAGCAAAAGAGGCCATAACTAAAGCCACTCCTGCTCTGGAGGTTAATCCGGTTCCCAAAACAAGCGCTTTCATCAAGGAATATCCGGCAATTTTTCCACCAAGGGTTCCACCCAGGAATTTGGCAAGTATTCCAGTCAGTATAAAAGCCGCAGCAAAGAGCCCGCCATCTTTTAATATCCCGAAATCGATTTGTGCTCCCAGAACACCAAAAAAAATTGGCACAAAAAGACCGTACGCAATCCCATTCAGTTTATGTTTGATCTCTTTCTGTGTAAAATCCGAATGTCTCGCAATGATGATACCGGCCACAAAGCTCCCTATGATAAAATGAAGCCCAACCCTGTCCGCCACATAACTGAATACAAACAGGGTTGAAAGAATCAACCCCAGCTTTGCTTCAGCAACGTTCATGTAATCAGCCAGAGAAGCAATTGGAAAAAGAACAAACCTGTCAAACAGGATGGCGCCACCCAAAAAGAGACCGATCTTTAGAATGCTGATACCCATTATGTACAGGGAAATCTCTTCTTGTGAATGTGCAAACGCGACCAGAAACGATAGAAAAAAGAGTGCGAAAGTATCATCCAGAATCGCTATTCCAAGTATATTCATACCATAGTCGGTTTGAAGGCGGTTTAAGTCCATTAAAGTCCTCACGGTCACTCCGATGCCTGTAATGCAGAGCGCCAATCCCGCGAAAAGGCTCGCTATTATGCCATAATCAAACAAATAACCTATCCCAA
Organism: Thermodesulfobacteriota bacterium; assembly: GCA_034721935.1. GTDB lineage: Bacteria > Desulfobacterota > Desulfobacteria > Desulfobacterales > ETH-SRB1 > Desulfaltia. The sequence goes on along the minus strand of JAYENE010000070.1, from coordinate 2,198 downwards.
ACCCAGCGGTAAAAGATAAGGGGAGATCCACACAGCTAATAGCAATCGAGCGGCCTCCAAATTGCAGGAGTTTGTCTATGGTGACCTGGCTGTAGCCTGCCATAAAAAGAAGAAACATCGCTCCGATCTCGGAAAGAACTTGCATATATTCTATTTTATGCAGGGGTTGTGAAAAAAGAAAAGGTCCAAGCAGGTGAACACCGAGAAGGATCCCTGCCGCCAGTTCACCAAGGATGGCAGGTTGTTTTATCCGGTCAAAGAGGTCTCCGATCAACTTCGAAAGGAAAAGAAGCAATGATATGGCAAGAATCGTATCAAGCATAATCAGTTATTGTCTCCTCACAACTGCTTGATAGATCAGAGGAATTATATCAGAAAGAGTAATTATACCCAGAAAAATTCCGTTATCATGCCGGCTGATCGTTCCTTTTTTGACAACAGGAAATGTATATGTATCGGTCTTTGCCATTTTTTTTGCAATTTTCACTATATTGTCCGAAGGATATACAGTTACCGGTCTTAAACACATGAACCGATCGACAGCGCCTTTTGTATTCATCAAACTGACAAGGGTGAATGCTTCGTCAATATCGATGATGTCACTTTTTGACATAAAGTAGGCCTTCAGAAGATCGACTGCATAGGCCACACCCATCAGGCGGCCCTTGCTTGTAACCGGAACCCCCTTAAAGGTTTTGTCCCTGAATATCTTCAGGACATTTTCAAGCCGCTCGTCAGGCTCCACGGTAATCACTTCAGTTACCATAATATCAGCGACCACGAGATGGCCCAGCTCCTTTAATAGTTCGATGTCAACCATTTGCTCCTCCGTGAATTCGATCTCCATTTCCGGAAAGTGGACTTTTACTTCCTCAACACAATACCCCTTTGTCAAGGGGAGTATTACCAGTTTGTTAAAATTGGAATGATATCCCACAGCATCATCATTTATCGGGCGGGATAAACCCGCCCCTACGGGTTACGCGCATCAAATTTCGTAGGGGCGGGTTTACCCCGCCCGAATAGAGTTTATGTTTTCGGCTTTAACAAATTGGTAATGCTCCCTTATCAAGAGTGAAGACAAGACTGAAAAGGTTACTTATTTACAAGCTCCTTATATGCCTTCTGTATTTCCTTAAAACGTTTTTCTGCCAGTTTTCTAAATTCTTCTCCGAGATGAAGAACCTTGTCCGGATGGTATTTATTTGCAAGTTTTCTGTAAGCCGTCTTTATCTGCTCCTTCGTAGCGTCTTTCGGGATTTCAAGCACCGTGTGAGGATCATCTGGCCCGGGCTCTTCCTTGTACCGATAATTCTTTCCTGATGTTTGATCTTCTGAAAATTCTTTGCCGCCCTCTCTTGCAGAGGATTGATAGCTGTCCTGATCATGGTTTGCGTATTTGTATTTCTTTTGTTTTTTAGAATAAAAAAACCTCCACAAAAGATATAAAATTATAAGATCATCTACCCATCCCCACCCGACAATCATATCCGGGAAAAGGTCGTAAGGACAAAGGGTGTAAAACAAAGCTAACACCGATAGGATAATTTTTGCCATATAAAATTATGTAGTCCTTAGGGCCCGCACAAAAATAACTTTACATTTTAAGCGCCGATGCATCCAGCCTGGCTGCGTTGCGAAAGCTCGGAATATGCTTGATATTCCTGCACTTTCACGCCTTGCCAGCCTGGCGCCTCAACACTTAAAATTGCCAACTTATTTTTGTGAGAACCCTTATCTTCAAATTTTGGATCATCGAACTGTCTTCTTATTTAAGATTTACTGTCACCAATATTATTCTTCATATACATGAAAGACATCTAAAATTTTCGCAAACTGGCTTTTTAGATTGTCAATCAATAACTTTCTGATGCGTATTAAGTAACTTCTCAATAACCTCTGGCGATATTCGGAATTACAGCCGTAGGGGCGGGTTTATCCCGCCAGAATCGACTCGGCAGGCGGCGTAAAGCCGCCCCTACGAGAGATTTCTCATCACACGACCAACTAATTGACAAAACTTCGGTAGATGCTACTGCCCGAACTTGTTGAGAAGTTACCGTATTAATGCCTATTATCAGAAATTTACAAACTCAAAAAGTAACCTGCCAACAACCTGATGTGGCGGGCAGTTAAATTTAAAACGGCTGACTGTTTGAGCATGTTAGTGAGCGTTAAGAAATAACGACGACCAAATA
>JAYENE010000069.1:0-5219 GCA_034721935.1 Thermodesulfobacteriota bacterium | reverse complement strand
GGAGAAATCTTTTTTCTCGTTCCCATGCTCCAGCGTGGGAACGCATACCATATGGGTTCCCACGCTGGAGCATGGGAACCAGGCAGTCCGCCAAAGGGCTCTGACAGAATCGAAATAACAGCTTTTGCTTAGTTTTCGTTCAGACACTAATTATGAAGAATAACACCCCTCTTTTAATTAGAATTGCTGATGGTGCAGGCAAAAACCGTTTTTGAACTGAAACAGCGAGCGCATTCGCCGTAGCTTGCTGGGGGTTCTTCAAACTTAAATAATAAGTCCAATGGAGGATGGTTATGAAAGCTTTAACAATATTTTGTAAATCCATAGAGGTAGGCTTGAAAACAGGTCCGGATATTTGTGATATTACAGATCAGATTAACAAGCTGACAAGGGAATCTAATATTGAAAACGGAACCCTTTGCGCCACAGTAATCGGCTCAACAGGATCGCTTACCACAATTGAGTTTGAACCCGGAGTTGCGGAAGACCTTAAAAAGGCAATAAACAGGATTGCTCCGCCTGATCTTGAATACGAACATGAAAAAGCATGGCATGACGGCAACGGACACAGCCATGTCCAGGCCGCATTGTTAGGGCCTTCATTACCCTGCCGACAAGAAAGGGGTGTCTCAAGCTTGGGACCTGGCAACAGTTAGTGGCAATCAACCACGACAACCGGCCCCGTAACAGGAAAATCGAAGTGACAATTACAGGGATAGCCACGTAGCTCATGTAGATGGTATCTATGTGGATAATAAAAATATATGAGTCAGATAAAATTCAATATTATATTAAGAAACCCAAAATATCCTGTAATTGTAGTATCTAACGACAGGCTTTATTCTGCGTTTAATATTAAACAATTGGCAAAAAGCTGCATTTCTTCCATGCCGATTGAAAATAAAACGATAATCCAGGTTGTAGACTCCACGGGTGAGGAGTTTTGGTATTCACCAGAACAATATGTTTTATCCCCGGGTTTCTCGTTTAAAAAGTGGACTAAAAAACGGATAATAGAAGCATTCAACAGCAGTAAAAATGCTAAAGATTCAATGCAAGAATATTCAATGAAATCATTGTCAAGCAAACGATTAGAAAAAATCATCCGAGACATTTGTGAGATGTTGAGGTCATAACAACGCCACGAAGGCAGATGGGCGCAGTTGGGGGATGTCCCATAGATTTCTAAAAAATATTCCCCAGAAAGAATAAGTTAATTTGTTTTATTAAAGAAAGAATAAATATTGACATAAAAGAAATTATATGATTTTCTTATTTTTATGAAATCGGATATTCCAAATATCGGGAAAAATATTCGCTTTTTAAGAAGAGCAAGAAATTGGACATTGATAGATCTTGCCCGGAAAATCGGAATCAGGGAAGGCCCTCTGGGACGAATTGAGCTTGGCAAAAATGCTCCTTCCGCCCAGGTGATTTATAATCTTTCCAGAGCGCTGAATGTATCTACTGAAGTTTTGTTTGCTGATGATGCTCAGCACATTGAATTGAAAACAAAGGATACAGATAATTCCAATTTTATTGCCATCCACCCGGAACCTGATAAAATTCCAAAACAATTATTAGCTGCAACCCATAATATTGTGGCAGGTTTTCACGTCCTTGAAGATATCTGCAATGTCCCTAAACACGCTTATCTGCCTTTATCTGTTTCTTTTAAGCCTGATTATCAGGGAATGGAAAATCTCGCATCTTCCATCAGAAAATATTTTGGAATATATGATGGCGTGGTGTTTGATTATTTTGAACTGTTTGAAAATTTCGGATTGCGCGTTATCATTTTTCAATTCCCAAGGGATTCAAGGGATATTGATTCTTTTTCTGTTTATGAGCCAATCTATTACAATGCTTTTTTCTTCTTGAATTCAAAAAACAATCCTGAAAGACAACTCTTTTCTCTAAGCTTCGAAATTGGCGCTCTCCTTATATCTAATCAATCCCGCTTGCAAAAAACAGATTTGTTTAAAAACCCGGACAACAAAAAAGAATCAGGAGACTTAAGACCGATAAATGCCGGACGGGCAGCAGGACGATTTGCCGCCACCTTTTTAATGCCGGAGACAGCAGTCCGTGCAACTGTCAGCCAGCTTGGTGTTGGAGCAGATGGATGGTCATGGGAGCTTCTTTTAAGAATCAAACACAGGTTCGGGGTGTCTGCCCAATCTTTTCTTTACAGGCTCCATGAGCTTGACCTGATCTCCAGCCGGCTGAAAGACCGGCTTGATGCTGAGATAAAGGAATTTTACGAATCAACCGGGTTCAAGGAACCTGATTCAACAAGAAGGTGTCTAACCCCAAACGGCAGGTTTTTTGATCTGTTGCTAACAGCAGAAAATATTGAAGATGCAAAAGAAGAAATAGCCGAAATAAAACAATTGGAAAAAAGGTTAAAAATATTACGAAAATGAATCGCTTTATTCCCCTCTCCCAAAGGGGAGAGGGTCAGGGTGAGGAGATATTTTGAGAGTCAAAATTACAGCCTTAACCGAATCACCGGCCACTATTCCGTTTAATTACAATTTTGCCCTTCATTCCGCTATCTATGGTCTCATAGAAAAATCATCAGGCGAGTATTCCAGATATCTTCATGATAAAGGCTTTATTAATGAAACAGTAAAAAAACGATTCAAATTATTCACCTTTTCAAAGCTTTTTTTCACGCCAACAAGAATCCAAAAAAACGGATTCCATCAGGTCAAAGAAATCAGCTTCATCTTTTCCACGCCTATTGAACAAAGCTACGAACACCTGATCCTTGGTCTGTTTTCCGATCAGACATTCCACCTGAATTTTTCCGGTGAAAAAATAAACTTCTCAGTCACACGGGTTGAAGCCATGCCCGAGCCGCAATTTAATAACGAATGTAAATTCCTTTGTCTTTCTCCAATTGCAGTTTCAACCCAGAGAGAAAAAGCAAATGGCAGGCTTGAACAGCATTACCTTGATTACATGAATCCCGAAGAAAGAGAACATTTCATTGAAAATATTAAGAAAAACCTGATCAACAAATACCAGACATTTTACAAAACAGATTATGCTGACCATGATCATGAATTCAAATTCAGCTTTGATGTAAACTACATTACCAAACGGCAAGGCAAAATCAGCAAGCTGATTCATTTTAAAAAAATCGACAAGAACACAAAAACCAAAATTAAGGGCTTTGAAGCGCCTTTTAAAATAATCGCAGATACTGAGCTTATTAAAATCGGTTATGAGGCTGGTTTTGGGAATGGTGGTAGTATGGGGTTGGGGTGTGTAGCATTAATAACTAATGCATATAACAACAAAAACGATTAGCGACTTGATACATTTTATTTGAGTGTAACCAAAATAGAACATTGGTAATTGGGAGAAAACAAAACGTAACAGTTCAGCGCTATCGTCATTCCGGCTTCAGGCAATAAAATTTGAAAATGGCTGAAACTCACGCCAAAGTGACTCTAAAGAAAAAACAGATCCAAAATTTAAACTAGCAATAAACCAAATATGTTATGCTTATAATTAAATGACGTGACTCGGGATGCGATGTTTTTTCTTAAGACTCACTAAGGGCTTTCAGACAGTCATCCATTTTCAAATTTCATCACCTGAAGCCTCCATTTATTGAGAAGTTGCAAATTGAACGGATAAATGTTCTATTCTGGTTACACTCATTTTATTTAAAGCAAAATCGAAGCATTACGCATTTTAGGGTTGGGAAAACAGGAAAAATCAATGCATGTTCAGCACAAAAGTAAGCGTTGATGAAACAACGGGTTGAGAATTACCTGGATCAACCCACCAGGGGTAAAGAGCCCGGAAAAGTCTGGATCGTATTGGAATAGGAACTCAATCGATGAAAAAAAAGTTAAAGGAATTAGCAAAACCTGAGGACAGCCTTTTTGATCGTGTCGTAACCATTTTGGAGCAAGCGCGAACAAATGTTATTCGTACTGTTAACAGCGAAATGGTGCTCGCCTACTGGCACATCGGACGGGAGATAGTCCAGGAGATTCAAAAGGGTAAGAATCGGGCTGAGTATGGCAAGCAAATTATTAAAGAACTTTCTGTAAAGTTGAATAAAAAATACGGCAAAGGGTTCTCTTCAACAAATCTATGGTATTTCAGACAGTTCTATGTTGTGTACTCAAATCGGAGACCTATGATTCGCCACAAGGCTTGTGGAGAATTGATTTCCATGGAAAAACTCCACAAGCCTTGTGGAGTTTTGGATGATTTGAGATTGGCGGTTGAAAAAAGTGAAGCCCTCCAAGGATTTTCACCCCTATTAAGCTGGTCGCACTATCGCACATTGAGCAAGGTTGAGCATAAAAATGAACGTCTTTTTTATGAAATTGAAGCCGAGAAAGAGGGCTGGAGCGTTCCTGTTCTGGAGCGGCAGATTCACTCTTTCCTTTTCGCACGGATTCTGAAAAGCAGGGATAAAAACGGCGTTCTGAAATTAGCAACGGAAGGACAAACAGTAAAAAATCCGACCGACATCATTAAAGAGCCTTATATCCTTGACTTTCTTGGGTTGCATGATTCTAAACAGATTCACGAATCAAAACTGGAATCTGCAATTATAGACAACATTCAGTCATTCCTTCTGGAATTGGGAAAAGGCTTTGCTTTTGTCGCCCGACAAAAACGGCTTCAGTACGAAGACGAATTTTTCTATGTCGATCTTGTTTTTTATAACTGTATTCTGAAGTGCTATTTGCTGATCGACCTGAAAATCGGCAAACTTGCCCATCAGGATGTCGGGCAGCTTGATAGCTATGTTCGAATGTTTGATGACCTTTTTATCACCAAGGATGATAATCCGACCATCGGGCTGATTCTCTGTTCCGAAAAAAACGAGTCCATCGCCCGATATTCCGTGCTAAACAACAGCAAACAGCTCTTTGCGTCTAAGTACATGCTTTATTTGCCTACCGAGGAAGAGCTGGAGCGAGAGTTGGAGCGGGAACGAAGGTTGATTGAAGAAAGACAACAAAATGAAAACGAGGGCAACCAGGATGCTGATTAAGATTTTTGGTGTTTTGGAAACGCAAAATCAGCAAGCTGTTTCATTTTAAAAAAATCGATAATAATGTAAAAACTAAAATTAAAGGGTTTGAAGCGCCTTTTAAAATTGTTGCGGATTATAGGTTAATAAAAATAGGCTATGATGCGGGTTTTGGTAATGATAATAGTGCTGGGATGGGGTGTGTTGA
>JAYENE010000068.1:0-5220 GCA_034721935.1 Thermodesulfobacteriota bacterium | reverse complement strand
TTCAATTAGTAGCGCGGAACAACCGGATCGCGGTAAGAATTTCGCCAGCAATCTGAAACGGAGATTATCCATTCAGAGGACAAAGAGGCCTTCAATGATAACTTATGATTCTGTAACAAAAATATTCGGTACGGGGAAAGACGCCGTAACCGCTCTTGATAACATAAGCTTCACGATCCCGAAGGGCGAAGTAGTAGTGTTTCTCGGCCCCTCAGGATGCGGCAAAACGACAACACTGCGTCTTACAAACAGACTGGAAACACTCACACGAGGGAACATAACCATAGAAGATCAGAACATCATGGACCTCGATATCGTACAGCTCAGGCAGCGCCTGGGATATGTAATTCAGGCCATTGGACTCTTCCCGAACAAAACCATAGCCGAAAACATCGCCGTTGTCCCCAAGCTTCTGGGGTGGGACAAAGAACATATCAGTAAGCGCATTGATGACCTGCTTCAAATGAACAATCTGGAACCTGAACTGTACAGGGACCGTTACCCCGCCGAGCTCTCCGGCGGCCAGCAACAACGGGTGGGAGTAGCTCGGGGACTTGCCGCAGATCCCGATATACTTCTCATGGATGAGCCCTTCGGCGCTATAGACCCTATAAACAGGGAAGAGATTCAAAATGAATTCCTCAAGCTTCAGGCAAACCTGAAGAAAACAGTAGCCTTTGTCTCTCATGATATACACGAAGCGATAAAGATGGGCGATCGCATTGCCATCTTCGACAAGGGACGTCTGATACAGTACGATACACCCGAAGTCATTCTGACGCAGCCCAAAAACAAATTTGTCGCCGACTTCGTGGGTTCCGACAGGGCATTGAAAGTTCTCGGTCTTATGCATGTAAGAAATGTTATCAACAGGAAGCCGAAAAACATCATCCAGGGATCCGACCGCTCACCTGAGGCACTAAAATTTTTAGACGCAAAGGGATTTCGCTACGGCATAGTGATCGAACAAAACAGGCCAATAGGCTTCGTCACGCAGAAATCTCTCAAGTATGAAGAAGGGCCGGTAAAGGACGTGATGGAACGATATCCCCTGTTCCTGAGGGAAAAAACCTCGCTCCGGGATGTCCTCTCCTTTATGCTTATGCATGATGCCGGAACCTTCTGTGTAGTGGACGAGGATAAAAACTTTGCCGGCACGGTAACTTACAACGACATACAGAAAGCGGTAAAAGAAAGTTACGCCGATGAAGCGGAATCTGGTGAAAATGAGGTATCGGCATGAGCACGCTGCGATTCATAGTGGATAACTTTGACGAGGTTATGTATCTCTCCTGGGAGCATGTATGGATTGTAGGGATAGCGCTCCTTATAGCCACACCCATCGGCATATTTCTGGGTATCGTCATTACGAAACACGAGCAGTTTGCTTCCAGAGTTTTGAACGGCGCCAACATACTCATGACCGTACCTTCCATTGCCCTCTTCGGGTTGATGCTCCCCGTCCTTTCGATAGTCAACATGGGGCTGGGAAAAGTCCCGGCTGTTATAGCCCTGGTTCTTTACAGTCAGCTCCCTATAATCAGAAATACATATACGGCCATAAAGAATGTTCCTCCTTCCCTGGTGGACGCGGGCAGAGGTATGGGCATGGACAAGTGGAAGCTTTTGCGAGAGCTGGAAATCCCGCTGGCCACACCCGTAATCATTGCGGGGCTGAGGACGGCCGCTGTCATGAATATTGGAATTGCCGCCATCGCCACCTACATAGGGGCGGGAGGGCTGGGTGTGTACATTCAGCAGGGCATTGCCCGTGTATATCCGGAAATGATAATGAGCGGCGCCATACTTGTTTCCCTCTTGGCTATAGTTGTTGACGGAGGGATGTCCATGCTGGAAAGACTCGCAACTCCCAAAGGCATTAAGGTACAAAGGAAGCTCGCGCGATGAAAAGACTGTTGGGAAAACTGTATCGGGTCATACTGGCGGTTGCAATACTTGCCGCAGGTGTGCTGGCAGAGCGAACGGGTCTGATAGAATACTTTTCTGATCCATACGAATATCCTGTTATCATGGAATTGTTCATGCAGCATCTGTACATGGTGACGTTAAGCATGACCTTTGCCACGATCACAGGAGTAACAGCGGGCATTTTGCTTACCAGGCAGCGGTTTCGCAGGTACGCCGGGATCTGCATGTATATTATCGGACTGGGGCAGACTATCCCCTCTCTTGCCGTTCTCGCGCTGGCCATGAGTTTTCTGGGTATCGGCACAAAACCGGCGATATTCGCGCTTACTATCTATTCCATACTACCCATAGCGAGAAATACACTTGCCGGGATTACCGCGGTGCCCCCGGATTTGATAGACGCCGGGAAAGGAATGGGAATGCCCCCTCTCAAAATTCTGATGGAGGTGGAGATACCGAATGCTATGAAGGTGATTCTTACGGGATTCAGGGTTGCCCTGATAATCAATATCGGCACAGCCGCGCTCGCTTATGTCATCGGGGCGGGAGGCATGGGTGACCTCATATTCACAGGAATCAATCTTATGCAGACCGACAAGCTGCTGGCTGGAGCCATTCCTGTGACCTTGTTGGCGCTTTTCGCGGATTTTCTGTCTGAACTGTTAGGGGTAGCTCTGATTTCAAGGGGACTGCGTCTTTCTGAGTAGAAAACAGTGTGGGGTTTTGACTTTCTGCAAAACCGTTAACGTTTAACCCGGGATTTGAGTGAAATGTTTTAGCTCATTTTTTTCTCAAATCCCCAAACATTAAAGCACTCTGGCATTCAGTCAAGAAACAAACAGGAGGTATGACATGAAAAAGATATTTAAACTTGTTCTTCCGGCAATACTTATTTCGGCGCTGCTTTTACCAGGCAGTGTCTTTGCCAACGAGAAAAGCCTGACAGTGGGCGGCAAGAACTTTACGGAACAACTACTGCTTTCAGAACTGGCGGGCATCCTTCTCGAACAGGCGGGATTCGATGTTACACTGAAAACGGGCGTAGGCACAGCAATAGCCAGGAAATCGCTGGAGAATGTCCAAACCGACCTCTATTACGAGTATACCGGTACGGCATACACCCTGTTTTACAAGCAGAAAGACACCGATATTATGACTGTGCCCGGCAAGGTCTATGACTGGGTTAGAAAAGCCGACGCCGAAAAAGGTCTTATCTGGCTCGATCCTGTCAAGTTCAACAATACCTACACATTAATGATGAGGAAAGCGGAAGCGGAAAAACTCGGGATTAAGACCGTTTCCGATCTGGGGGCCTACGTCAGCAAAAATCCCGATAAACTCATATTCGCCTTGGGCGCGGAATTCTGGGAACGTCCTGACGGATTTAAAGGGATCATGAAAACCTACAATTTTAAACTGCCCGTCAAACAGGTAAAAAAAATGTCTATGGGTCTTACTTACCAGGCACTGAAGAAAGAGCTTGTCAATTCCGCAGCGGGTTTTGCCACCGACGGCAGAATCGCGGCCTTCGGTTTTGTTAATCTTGTGGACGACAAGTTCTTTTTCCCAGTTTATAATCCTGTGCCGGTTGTTCGAAAGGGAATTCTTGATAAGTACCCTGAAATCAAAGGCATATTAAAACCGATCGCGGACAACCTTACGACAGAAGAAATGCAGCGGTTAAATAAAGCTGTGGACGTAGACCATAAAAAGGTTCATGACGTAGCCATGAACTGGCTGAAGACTAAAAATCTGATCAAATAGAATCAACCCGCAAGTCTTCGAAAGGGGAAGGGCTCCTCCTTTCCCCTTTTCCGCAATCTGCAGAAGCATCAAATGTTCTCATATTTTTCATTGTTTCACTAAATCTGTGCAACTTATTCCCAGCTCCCGAACAGCCCAATAGCATAATAAGTCCCTGGCATCAACTTGAACCTTGCGCCTGCCTTTTGAATATAGCTCTTCTGTAAGCTCTCGGAACATTGTTACCTTCTAAACTTATGGCAGATATTCGCTTTCCAGGTCATTATAGTTACCGGGAAAAAAAGGGGGCGTCAAAAGCAAGTTCTTACTATTTTATGCGCTGTGCCTGTTCAGGGATTTCTATTTACTTGACATATAATGCTTTTATCAGTAGCTTTTTTAGTTAAGGGTTCGCTCAGAAATAAGTTCGCAATTTTAAGTGTTGAGGCGCCCGGCTGGCAAGGCACGAAAGCGCAGGAATATCAGGCATATTCGGAGCTTTCGCAACGCAGCCAGGCGGGATGCATCGGCGCTTAAAATGTGAAATTATTTTTGAGCGAGTCCTAAGTATAACAATCAGGCACAAAGAAGCGATATGATTGATGGATTTAGGGATGATAAAATACGATTTAGATATGTTAAAACAAAGTTTGAGAGATTCTCCTGAAGTAGTCGCGGCTTACCTTTTCGGCTCCGCCGCAACTAATGCGCCTGTGGTCAATGACCTGGATATAGTTCTATTACCTAAGTTGAGCGATTTATTGCGAAGATATGTGCCGAGATCTTGATGCATAAGGGTTTGCGAAAACCACCCCGGAGGAATAGGCTTCGCATTCCACAGGGCAAGCAGGCATACCCGTGGATATGTCGAGGATTTTCGCGAATCCTTGATGCGCAAGAGATTGGTGCAGATCGAGTAAAAAATCGCTCAATTTAGGTATTAGTTTACCCGAATATAGACAAGAATACTGCTTACTTTGATTTGGTCTCCCGGATATCAGAAGCCCTGACTTTGCCGGAGGAAAAGATAGACATCCTTTTCTTTGATCTTCAGGAAGCAGATCCGGATATACTTTATGAGGCCGTTTACAATGACAATCTCGTAAAAAGTCGTCACTCCGGTGAAAACCGGAGTCCAGATGATCTGCAACTACTTGAAACGACTGGATAGCGCTAAAGCTTCACTACGTGCCCGGCTTTCGCCGGAATGACGGTTAAGGGGTATATTGGACTTTTTACGAATTCATCAACAATGGAGTCTTGCTGAAAAACGAGTCTCCTGAATTACTGGGCGAAAGCATCGAAAACCTATCTTTTTACTTGATACAAAATGAGTTCATCATAGCAAGAGCAAGGCAGTTGCGACACGAACAAGTGGAGGTGTTTTGTGCTGATTGATATAGACCGCATTGAAAAATACCTTAATCAGAAATTTACAAACTCATAATCTGGTCAACCTGAGGCAGCGGACAATTAAATTTAAGAACGGCTGAAACTCGCACATAAGTGAGCGTAAAGAAATAACTTAGAGCAATCCTTTTATAAAAA
>JAYENE010000067.1:0-5256 GCA_034721935.1 Thermodesulfobacteriota bacterium | reverse complement strand
TCAAACAAATTCCAACACGCGGCGCACCTGCTGCGACGTGTCGCTATCACGGCGAGAGCGCCTGCGCTGCGCGTGACCGAAATTCGAAAATCCAAACAATATCTCGTTCTTGAGAGTTTTGGTCATTAAATATTGGAATTTGTGGCATCCTTCATATCACCACAAAAGTAGTTTACACTTTTTCTGAAATTAATCCGCTTTTTGGTGGACACAGCCCACCCTACAAATACACCGGCATAGCACATTGTAGGGTGGGCTGTGCCCACCAAATCATAGTTGTTCTCCGACAAAAAATGTAAACCGCGTAATAAAGGATGCCGAATTTGTGATTTTAGACACAAAACTCCAAGGCAGAGCCTGAAAACTCTGACCTGGCCCAAAGGAATCAAAATGCCCTCAAACTCTTTTTCCCAAAACCTCAGTGTATAGGAAGGGATCTCGCTTACCTGTTTTATTGTTAGATTGGGCATAACGTGTGACATATTCCGGGTCTGTCTTTTTGTGTCCGGTATTTGGGCAATTCTTTGCATTCTGCCTCTCGCCTTTTGAAGGCATTGAACCATGGAGCGCTAATCTATTATATCGGTAAAGTTACAAATTAACTTTAACTTTAAAGTAAGCAAGTTATGTGCCAGACCTTCTATTAAGCGCATCGTTAGTGCTTTCCTGTGCGGCCTGCTTAGTTAGTGCCCGAACGAAAACCCCATTCAGGCACGGTTTTAGGTTTTAAGTTAAAAAAAAAGAAGCAATCTCAGCGAGTTGGCAATTTCTACGACAAAATTGAAAAATCATATTTCGGGGTTTTCGTTCAGGCAATAGTTATATAGCGAGATTGATCGAATCAGGAGTCTTTGTCGTGGCAACCCGGGACAAATGGCAGGCACATAAAACGTGGGCAAAAAAGTCAGGATCATGACGCTCGAAACGGAAAGATTTACCGGGTTATATCAAAAAGCCCCTATCAGCAACATATAAAATACCGCTCCACGTTAGGGCTCGCTCAAAAATAACTTCACATTTTAAGCGCCGATGCATCCCGCCTGACTGCGTTGCGAAAATTCTGAATATGCTTGATATTCATGCTTTTTCGCGCCTTGTCAGCCGAGCGCCTCAACGCCTGAAATTGCGAACTTATTTTTGAACGAACCCTAACCTTTTTCCCTCGTGCTTGTCGTCCGGTTTCCTGGTTCAAAAAAAGATAAAATAGAAGTACAATTGCACTAAAAAAATATTATCAAGTATTTTTTGGCAAGATCTTTTTGGCAAGGAGGTTCAATATGGGAAAGAAATTGTTGGTTGCTGTGGATGATTCAATGCCATCCACACAGGCAGCCATGTACGCGGCCAGAGTGTCTTTATTTGCAGAGGGTATGACCTGCACCCTGTTTTTCGTGGAGCCCGTGATCCCGGAAACCCTGGCTGAAGAGGCCAAAACAGACGCAAAAACAGAGGCTGATGTCAACAGGCTCGGTCGTCTTAACGCCGAATCAGCCAAGCGCATTCTGAACAACCACAAGGAGTTGATGTGCCGCGAGGGTGTGCCTGAAAGCCACATCGAAACAATTGCCCAAACCAAACAGGCAGGTGTGACCAGGGATATCCTGAATCTGGCCCGGCAAGGCCTTTACGATGCTATCCTCATGGGACATGGGGACATCATGCGGAGCAGGGATTTTTTCATGGGAACGACAGCCGCCAAGGTTCTGGAACATTCCCTGGACATTCCAGTCTGGGTTGTGGACGAAGAAACAACTTCCACGAAGGTTGTAGCAGCCGTAGATGGGTCTGACAATTCCCTCCGGGCTGTAGATCACATTATCTCCATGGTAGGAAATAACCCGTCGGTCAAGCTTACCCTGTTCCATGTGCGTCCACACCTGCGGCATTACTATTCCATTGCCTTTGAAGAAAAAGAGCCGGCCCTTCAGGACGCGCTTCACCGCGGAGATAAAAGGCGCATTGAACGCTTTTATGAGGAAGCCTTCAAAAGACTAACACTAGCAGGACTGAAAGAGAGTCAAATCGAAATAAAGACCAACACCCGTGCCTACCATATTTCCACAGCCATTCTTGACGAGGCCAGAAGCGGACTCTACGGCACGGTAGTCATTGGCAGGCGAGGAGAAAGGCAAGCCTTTTTCATGGGCAGCGTTGCCATGCGGCTGGTTCAAAAGATCTCCGGCCTTGCCCTCTGGGTCGTGCCTTAAGCGCCGCAAGGCAGGAGCGAACCCGCGGGACATTCCATTAAAGAAGCATGAGAAAAATGAAGTTACCGGAAATCGGCGATATTATAACCGCAAAAGAGGCATTAGAATTGTGCCGATATTTCGGCCTGGATTATCTAATTAAACGAATTGAATCTGATTCGGAAAGGTATAAGAATTGGAAGTTCGATGGATGTTCAGGCTTGCCGGATAAGCTAATGGGTTTATTTACTAATTGTAATTGGGAGGAGATCGCTTATAAATGCTGTTTGCCACACGATCTTTGCTACGGTTATGGGGAGCAAGGAAATAAAATCGAGAGAAAGCAGGTGGACTTAAAGTTTTACAGCGACCTGGTGACCAAGGCAGGTATGAGTAAATGTTGCGCTTCTGCTTTTCATGCAGCGGTCCGGATAGGCGGGGCGGAAAAATTTAATCTATCATTTTCATGGGGGTTTGCTCATTTTAAAGCTCTCAAATTTTGATAAGCCTTTTCATCTGTTGTAAATTCTAAACCCCGACGTTTAAGAATATCGTAATACAGCATAATCTGCTTGATATAGTTTACAGGTTCTACTCCCCTGCAATAACCGTATTTAGCTTTTTTATAATACTTTCGATATCGTAAAAGAGGTAGAGTTTTTTTCAGAGACAGCCATTTATCCGGATCAAGGTCCATTTTTCTTGCAAGATTTCTTGCATCCAGTATATGCCCCTGCCCGATATTATATGCGGCAAGAGCAATAAATAACCTGTCCGGAGAATCTGCCCTGTCAAAATGGTTATACAAATTTCTTAAATAGCGAACTCCTGCATTAATATTTTCGACAGGATCGAACATGTTTTTTACGCCAAGACTGTTAGCAGTTGAAAATATGAGCTGCATAAGACCACAGGCCCCTGAATGACTTGTTGCCATGGGATCGAAATGAGATTCCTGATATATTTGAGACGCTATCAATCTCCAGTCAAAATTATATTTTCCAGCCGCCTCCATAATAATCTGTTTGTATCTCGGCAGCCTGGTATTAAGCCTTGTGTGATATTTTCTAAGATCAACATAGTCAAAATTATCTATATCTGCATAATATTTATTATATATTTCGTCAAATTTCCCGTTTGAGTTGATTTTATCAAAAAAGAAATTGATTTTATTAAGAAGTTTTCTGGAGTAGGGCTTAACGGCCCAGCCCAGAGATTGCTCGTCGCTTATTGGGAATGCAAGCGCTATCTGAGGATAGTATCTCCTGTTAAGCAAGGCAATATTTCTATCAGCAACAGTGACTTTAATAGTTCCTTCTGCTACCTGTTGTATCAACTCATCTGTGGGTATATTGTCATGCAGCTTAATTTTAACATCTATTCCATCTTTTCTAAGCGCTTCAAGCCTTTCCTGATATGACGTTCCCCTTCTGACATGAACTGTTTTACCGGTAAGATCCTCAATTTTTTTAATACCTGTATTGTTGCGACGGACAACAACATATTGCCTGGTTGAAATATAACCATTGGAAAAAGCAGCCTCTTTTTGCCTTTTAGGTGTAATAGTCATACTGGCAGCTACAAATGAACCTGCTCCATCCTTTAAGGCCGGAATTATCTCATCCCATTTCTCAGCGATCATTATTTCCAGTTTTACTCCGAGATAATCTGCAAAAGCATTTACAAGATCATATTCAAAGCCCATGGCCTGGCCTCTGTATAAATAATAACAATGTGAATTGTTACGAGTTATTACAGTAATATTACCTGTTTGAATGATATTATCCAGTTCGTCAGGCTCTGAATTTACATAGATAAAAAACATACAGCAAGAAAGGAACAAAAAAATAACCGCTGTGTTAATCATAAATTCCAGGGCGTTATTAATTCTATTACCTGCCATTTGTAGTTAAAAGGCTCCTAATTGACACTTAATTATTTTTATTTTCATAGCCTCGCACGCACAACTTACCCTCAATTTAGGCTCAACCGGAACTGGTGTGATGCCTAAACCCCGTCAACCGGAATCAATGTGGTTAATAAAATCAATCTGTTATGCAAACCATCGCTAAGATATCAATATTTTAACAATGGTATTAAGAGCAAAAAATAGAACTTTTTTATCTTGCCATAACTATCTGTAACGCAAGGAATAAATGGCAAAATGAAGGTCATTTTACCACATCAGTTCCGGTTGACCTTCAATTTATGAACATTATATAGGGATGCTATGTCCCAAACATTCCTGCACGTCAGTTTTCCTTCAACCAAAGCATCAGTGATTGCATTTTTTAAGTCCTGATCCAACGGCATTTCAGATTTTACTTTGCTTTTTTTTGGTTGTTATCCATATAAGCCAAGCTGGCATTTTGCCAGCCTGAAATCAAGCAGGTCAACCATCTTTCCAACATCGCCAGGTGGAACCTGCAATTGCTTTGCAATTTTAAATGCAACAAAGCATGGCAGTTTACCGTCTTTTCTGTTTTAAAATTTCATTTTTAATAATATTATTTATTTGCATTTTGCCTTGATCTTTTGCCGCAAGTTTATTGTTTTTCTGATCAACCATTATTTTATCCCTTTTGTTAATATGGTTTGATGTTGAGCTGGAGTTTTTATACCACAATTGAATTAAAAACACAATTATAATGCATAGAGCTTCTATTTGCTTGAACAAACTTAAAGCCTTTGTTAATATTTTTGGATTATCTCCCGATTAGTTGTAGTTAATTAAGGCAAAATAAGTGGATTATCTCCAACTTAGCAAGTGTGATCCCAGAGGGTACAAGGGGTCAAGGACTCAAGAGTTCGAGTGACACGTAGTGACACGGAAGCGCTAACCATCGGTGATCAATGTTAAAGAAATACAAAGATTTGAAAGTCTGGCAAAAGTCATACAAACTCTGTATAGAGCTGTATAGAATAACAGCAAAATTCCCAAAGGACAGAAATTTACAAACTCATTATCTGGTCAACCTGAGGCAGCGGACAATTAAATTTAAGAACGGCTGAAACTCGCACATAAGTGAGCGTAAAGAAATAACTTAGAGCAATCCTTTTATAAAAAGCT
>JAYENE010000066.1:0-19397 GCA_034721935.1 Thermodesulfobacteriota bacterium | reverse complement strand
TTGATTTATTCATTTTTCTCTTAGCACATATGAAAAATATTTAAAAGCCAATTATCTTTTAATATATAACGTTGGTAACTTTGTTAACTTATCCATCAAAAGAGCCCGGGCGTTTTCCTGCTTTTTAATATACGTTTTGGTTTCATCAGGCTGTGGGAGCATAGGGGACATTGCTATCTAACTGCGTTATCTGGTCTGTTTCATTTGTTTTTTCGGTTTAGTGCGCAAGTAAGTGAGTGATCGAGAGAATCTACAAGAACTCCAAATGGTTTTTCATTGTTTCTTTGGCAGTGCGCTGAAGCAGGCGTAACAATCTTGACATCGATTCTCTAAATGGAAGTTGTTTTGAAACAATAATCCCCCAGTGTTCTTGTTGGCTTTTTGCATACTGGTTGTGGAGGATCACAAAGTCTTTCACATTGAAAGTAAAAAGACACCTTTCTTGCTGAATGGCAAATAGAAGCTGATCTGAATCAGACCGTTCTTTCCGATCCAGTTCCTGAGCATGAATGGCATCATATCCTCTTTTGCGCAAGGCATGCGCCAATCCTGAATACACATCTTCATCCAAAAATAACTCGATTTTCATACGTTCAGGGCTTTCTGATTAGGGTGCGGCAAAATCTGTGATTTCCAAAACTCCACATCTGAAGATTCAGCCAGATCCGTGTCACCCTCCTCTTGGTGGTCAAAATAGTATGCCAAAGCTGAATGGACCTGTGAGGGCGTTAAGTGGGGCAAAGTTGTTAGAATTTCGTCAGCGCTCATCCCCATCTGATAATATCCAGCAATACATCTGACAGTAATTCGAGTCTCAACAATTATAGGTTTTCCATCGGCGATTTCAGGGTCAGATCCAATGTGGGGATATGTTTTCGTTTGTAATGCTACAGCCATAGTATTCCCCTTTCATTTATTGGGTGTTAAGCGGCTAAATAAAACATGCAAAAGTAGCTTTTTCTTGTCAATCTTTTTTTATTTCTGGTATTTAAGCGGTCAACAGATAATTACTTGTTAGGCGTTTTAATCGAAATCAAGACAGAATGTTGATATGAAATTTGAATGGGATTCCCAGAATCCACAACAAACCTACGAAAGCATAAGGTTTCTTTCGAAAAAGCCTCAACAGCTTTGAGCGATCCGATGGCCGCAACCGGCATTGACCCTGACCATTCAATTGACGAGTTTCGATATATCACCTTTGGTGTCTCGAATAGCGGCCGCTTGTTAGTAGTTGCTCACACCGAGCGTGGAGAGACCATTCGAATTATCAGCGCTCGCCGTGCTATCAAAGGAGAACGAAAAATTTATAAAGAAGGATAAAATAATCAAAAATAACGAATTACGTGACGAATATAAGCAGTCGGACTTTCCCGCCCCTTTGGTGCGCGGCAAGTATGCTAAGCGTCTGCGTAAGTCGTCAATGTAATTGTGCTCAAACCAAAAGTAGCTGAAGCTTTCCCCAATGAAGAAGCTGTGAATTCTGCTCTTCTATCACTGATCAAGGTTGCTCAAACGACAACGCGCCCAACAACAAGATAAGGGCTCGGCAAAAAATAACTTCACATTTCAGGCGCCGATGCATCACGCCTGACTGCGTTCCGAAAATTCTGAATATGCTTGATATTCATGCTTTTTCGCGCCTTGTCAGCCGAGCGCCTCAACGCCTGAAATTGCGAACTTATTCTTTGCCGAACCCTAAGGATTAGAACTGAGTCGAAGGCTCGGTTCTAATCCATGGTTCAAGAAAGCGCTGAGTATAGTTGTATGTATAGGGGTAAAGAATCGATGCTAAGGATGAAGATTCATATAAAGGGAGATGAGCGCATTTTAGGTGACAGTAATTTTGTCGAAAAAGTTCTGAGCCGGGCATCAAAGCAAATGGAACAACGGTACCGATTAAAGGCGGAAGGATGGAGTTTAAAGCTATGGCAAACCCGAAAGCCACTGGTATGCAGAAGCTACCAATATATACTGATCTCCATTTAGAATCATACGGGAACCTTCGCTTTTCTCAACAAGTTGAACAGCAGGTTTTTTCAAGACAGACTGAAATTTCTTAAGCACCGGGGACGGTTTTGTGTCTGAAAGTTTAGCCTCAATTAAAACAAAAGCAATATCATGTCTTTGTCAATAGCGAAATCATGCCAGATTTTAATATATGAGGCTCTATTTATCATAATGCCTATTATTTATGATATTGAAAAAAATAGTCAAGACAATTTTGCAATAAGCTGAAAAATGGTCAAGACATCTTTTCCCGCAATCCGGATAAAAAACAGTCTCATCTTGATTAGCGCATTAGCTGACATCTATACCTCGAAAGGCCACAACTTGCGATTTTTCGCTGGCGGCCATGAACACCAATAGCTACGTTGCTCAGGCTTGCAATAGCCTGCTATCCCGCGCCTTCGCGCCTTGCTCTTGATGCTCATTGCTCACCGAAAAAAACGCAATTTGCAACCTTCCGAGGTATATTTACGCAAACACAAAGCGGAGTGCGAATCTAAAAACGGCTAATTTCAAGAATATCTTCGATCTCCTTTAAGCTATCTATATGAAAATCAGCAGAAAGAGATCTGTTCTTGTACGCAATTAGCGGTATCTCCGCTGCTTTTGCCGCTATTTCATCAAGTTTTGAATCACCTATATAAATTGCATTATATGGCGCTATATTAAAATGCTTCAGGATTTTGGTAAGTTGATCAGGATGAGGCTTGGGGCACATAACATCGAGAGCGCTGACAACAAGATCGAAATAGTCTTCCAATTTGTGTTCGACAAGCACCCGCTTCATTGTATCTGCCCTGTTGGTGGCAACGGCTGTTTTGTATTTAAGCCTCAGCCTTTTAAGCAATGGCTTAAGGTATGGTTCTATTTCCATATATTTCAAAAACGGCAGGTAGCTCATATTTTTACGATAGGCTTGCGCTGCTTCAAGCATCTTTTTATCATCAAACAGATATGCCATTGCATTATCTGCAGTATGCATATGGGAATAGGCAAACTGCTCAGGCGTCATATCCGGCCTGCCAAAATGGTTTAAAACACTATTATAGTAAGCCGTGTTTGCTTTTACTGTATCAAACATAACCCCATCGCAGTCAAAAATTATAACTTTTATATTTTTCATCTACAACTATTACCTTTCGTAAGGGTTCGCTCAAAAATCAGTTCGCAATTTTAAGTGTTGAGGCACCCGGCTGGCAAGGCGCGAAAGCGCAGGAATATCAGGCATATTCCGAGCTTTCGCAACCCAGCCAGGCGGGATGCATCGGCGCTTAAAATGTGAAGTTATTTTTGAGCGAACCCTAAGCGTTTACAGGTTCAAAAGTTCACCATTCAGGGTTATAAGAGGATAGAGGATAAAGAAAGTAACTTTTCAATAACATCTGGTAGAATTATGTAGTGCCCATTTCCCAAACGGGCCGATGAGGACATCGGCCGGGAGCATTGCCAATTTGTTAAAGCCGAAAACATAAACTCTATTCGGGCGGGATAAACCCGCCCTTACGAAATTTGATGCCCGTAACCCGTAGGGGCGGGTTTATCCCGCCCGATCGTAGGGGCAGGTTTACCCTGCCCGATAAATGACGATGCTGTGGGATATCATTCCAATTTTAACAAACTGGTAATACTCCCCATTGGCCCCTCAATCCACAGATTGAAATGACCCAAACCCTTAAACCTCTGAACTCTGAACCCTGAACCAGTGAACGGTTACATTTTTTACATCATAAAAAACGGATCCACATCCACGACCATTTTAACGTCCCGGCTGCTAATTCTTTCCCTGTTTTTAAACAACAGTTGATGAACAAACCAGTGAAGATGCTTTGCGCTTATTCCTTTTAGTAATATCTGCCACCTGAACTGTTTTGCCAGCCTTGGAATAGAGGCAGTGATCGGCCCTAATATCTCAACAGTCTTTAAAAAGGAGTTGTTACTTTTCTTCAAAGTATTGCAAAAATCACCAACATCCATAGCATACTTTTTTGTTTTTCTACTGTCTTTTCCAGATATTTTCAGTAGAATTATTCTTGAAAAAGGCGGGTAATTCAGAGCCTTTCGAAAAATAATTTCTTTCTTGTAAAATGCTTTACTGTCCTGATTTTTTGCAGCCTCTATACTGAAATGATCAGGATTATAGGTCTGCAAAATCACCCGGCCTGGAACCGTTCCCCGGCCCGCCCTTCCGGACACCTGGGCGAGAAGCTGAAATGTTCTTTCACTCGCGCGGAAGTCAGGAAAGTTCAGCGAAAGATCGGCACAAATTATACCAACAAGTGTAATATTGGGAAAATTATGCCCCTTTGCCACCATCTGCGTGCCGATAAGTATATCTATAGTATGGTCTTTAATCCCTTTTAATATATTCAGCATAGCATTTTTTTTTCTGATCGTATCCCGATCCAGCCTGGCAACTCTTGCATCAGGAAAAAGATGCTTCACAGCCTCTTCCACCTTCTCAGTGCCAAGACCAAGCAGCTTAATCCTGGAAAATCCGCACTTAGAGCAATTTGAAGTAGCTGCCAGGGAATAACCGCAGTAATGACACTTGTATGCATTGGCCTCCTGATGATATGTTAGAGAAATATCACAGTTTTTGCAGGTTAAAGGGGCGCCGCATGACGCACAGACCGGAAAGCCGGCAAAACCCCGACGGTTTAGAAACAGGATGGTCTGCTCTCCACGGCTTAGAGTTTTCTTCATTGCCTTGTAAAGTTCAGATGTAATAAAATATCCAACTCCCCTGACATCCCTGGTTTTACGAAGATCAACCACCTCAATCTCAGGAAGGGGGCGTTTTTCAACCCGCTTTGTCAGAGTTAATTCGATAAATTTTTTTGTTTTCACATTATAGTACGACTGGATAGAAGGGGTGGCCGATCCCAACAAGGCGACTCCGTCACTCAGCTTTGCCCTGACTATTGCAAGATCCCTTGCATTATAACGAAGACCGCTTTCCTGTTTGTAAGAGGTGTCGTGTTCTTCGTCAACGATAATGATTCCTGTGTCCGCAAATGGAGCAAAAAGAGCAGATCTGGCGCCTATGACAATGGGAACCTCTTTGCGCGCGATCCGCATCCATTGATCATATTGCTCGCCGGCAGAAAGCCTGCTGTGGAGCAAGGCAATACAATCTCCAAAACGGGCTCGAAACCGTCTTTCCATCTGAGATATAAGGACAATCTCCGGAACCAGTATCAAAACAGAGATTTTACGCTTTATGGCCTCGGCCGCTATTTGCAGATAGACTTCTGTTTTTCCGCTTCCTGTGACCCCTGCCAGAAGGCAGGTCGCAAATCCTTTGCCAATGCAATCTATAACCGTTAAAACCGCTTTTCTCTGCTCCTTTGTGAGTTTGTATGGATTATCAGGTATTATGGATTCGCCAAACGGATCCCTATATACCCTTTTATTAAAGATCGAAATATAGCCCGCTTTTTCCAGAGGTTTTATTAATCTGGAAGCAGTCGGAATAAGCCCTGTTAATTTTTTTACAGATATTTCGCCTTCATCTTGCAATGCATTGAAAATTCGCATTCTTTGCGCCGACAACTTGTCGGTAGAAATGCCCGGTTTAATCAGCGATACATACCGCTCCATCTTCGGGCCTGTTCTTTTGCCTTTAAGTTCCCGTTTGCTTGTAATCAGCCCCTGTTTTTCCATGGCCTGAATTAAAGAACTCGGGATCTGGTTTTTAAGTTTTGCGCAAAGGTTTCTCAGGCCGCAGGATTTTAATTTCAGATGGCATAAAATTTCACTTTGCAAAGGGGTAGCCCTATCCTCAATCAATGCATTTTTGCCCTTTTCCGTAATAGCAACAGTGACAAGATCGTAAAGGTTTAAACCGCCCGGAAGAGCGCTTTTTATAACCCCTCCGATGGGATACATATAGTAATCGGCAATCCATCTGAAAAAAGGTATCATGGATGAATGGAAAAGCGGAATTTCATCAAGGATATCCAGGACAAGCTTTATCTTAGCCTGATCCATATCCTCAGATGAACCCAGAATATATCCTGTAACCCTTCGCCGGCCAAAGGGGACCAGCACTCTTTTCCCAATTGACGCAAAAAAGAAAAGGTTTTCCGGAATACGATAGGTAAAGGTATTATAAACAGGAAGGGCTACTGCGACCTCAATATATTCCAAACAAACTCTTTCCACTTGACACATAAACTCTTTTTCTTTACGCTGAATCATGCAAAATGCTTGTTAAAATTAAAGATTCTTGCGGATTAACTTCCGCAAAACAAATATTTTTTGACAGGATTAACCCTATAAAATATTTTTCCACAACTATTCCATGAATGTTGTTACCACAATAATTCCAATATTTGCAATTATCATCCTTGGATTGTTTTCCCGGCGCATAGGATTTATTCAGCCGGCCTTTTTAGAGCCCGCAAACCGGCTTGTCTATCACCTCGCAATACCTGCTATGATTTTCCGTTCTATCTCACACGCTTCTTTAAAAACCCAGTTTGATATAACCGTCCTGACAATAACCGTGCTTTCTGTTCCGGCTATTTTTGCTGTTGCATGGGTGGTCAGCTCTATTGCCCGAGTAAAACGGAAACAGATCGGCGCCTTTATCCAGAGCTCCTTTCACGGGAATCTCGGATATATAGGCCTTGCCGTCGCATATTACTATCTTGGAGATAAAGGATTCGTACGGGCCAGTATAATCGCCGGTTTTATAATGATTTTACAAAACTTTCTTGCCGTAGTTGTTCTTCAGTTATATTCAACAAATATCCCGGCAAAGAAAAACATACTGAATCTGGCCTGGAAGATATTGGGCAATCCTGTAATATTATCTGCCATGGCAGGGATATTGTTGGCTCAACCGGAATTTGCGTGATGCCCAAACCCGTCAACCGGAATCAGTGTGGTGAATAAAATCAACCAGTTACGCAAAACATTGCTAATATATCAACGGTTTAACAAAGGAATAAAGGATAAAAAATGTCAATATTTAATATTGGCATAACCGCCTGTAAAACAACGAATAATTGACAAAAAGAGGATGATTTACAACACCAGTTCCGGTTGACCCATATTGTTTTCCTTTACCGAAATACCGATTTCGCTTGTAATAGATCGAATTCTTGATATTATCAGCGGCCTGGCGCTACCCATGGCATTGCTGCTCATAGGAGCTTCTTTATCTTTTAAGTTGATACGTTTACATATTTTTCTGGTTCTTTGTTCAACCTAAGTTGAGCGATTTATTGCGAAGATATGTGCCGAGATCTTGATGCATAAGGGTTTGCGAAAACCACAGGCATACCCGTGGATATATCGAGGATTTTCGCGAATCCTTGATGCGCAAGAGATCAGTGCAGATCGAGTAAAAAATCGCTCAATTTAGGTTCAAGCATAATAAAATTGATTCTACTACCTGGCTTAGGTTTTATATTATATAGATTATTAGACATAGCGCCACAGGATTTTTTGCCGGGTCTTATTTTGCTTGCGTCTCCGACAGCCACTATAAGCTATGTAATGGCAAAAGAATTAGGCGGTGATACCGATTTTTCCGTGGCAGCCATTTCGATCAGTACTATTTTGTCGGCAATAACACTTTCTATATGGCTGAATATAACAGCTTACTGAAAAGGAAACAAAAGCATGAATATAAAGTTTCGTAAAGTCCTTATCACAGGACCAGCCGGTTTTATCGGTTTTCACCTGGGCAAACGCCTTTTAGACAGCGGGTGTCATGTTACAGGTATTGATAACTTAAACAATTATTATGATGTCAGGCTCAAGGAGGATCGCCTCGCAATACTGGCACCCCACGAAAATTTTGCGTTCCATAAAATTGATCTTTCAGATAAAAGTGGGCTTGAAAAAATATTTCACAATACCTCTTTTGATGTTGTTGTGAACCTGGCAGCCCAGGCGGGTGTGAGATATTCATTAACAAATCCTAATACATATATTGATTCAAACATTACCGGTTTTGTCAATATCCTTGAATGCTGCAGGCATAACAATGTTAAACATCTGGTGTTTGCTTCATCCAGCTCTGTATATGGCGCAAATACAAAAATGCCTTTTTCGGTCCACGACAATGTTGATCATCCTGTTTCCCTTTATGCTGCTTCCAAAAAGTCAAATGAACTCATGGCGCATACATACAGCCATTTGTTTCAGCTTCCATGCACAGGCCTGAGGTTTTTTACGGTATATGGCCCATGGGGCAGGCCTGATATGGCGCTTTTTCTCTTTACAAAGGCAATACTTGCGGGAAAACCGATCAAGGTATTTAACCACGGAAAGATGAAAAGGGATTTTACATATATCGACGATATAGTGGAAGGAGTTATAAGGATTATGGCCAGGCTTCCGGAATCAAATCCAAAATGGAGCGGAGATGCTCCTGATCCCGCGACATCTTATGCCACATATAAACTCTATAATATCGGCAACAATAATCCTGTAGAACTTATGGAGTTTATAGCGGTAATCGAAAAGGCTCTGGGCAAAAAAGCAAAAAAGGAATTTCTTGACCTCCAGCCCGGCGATGTTCCGGCAACTTATGCAGATATTGATGATTTGATAAAAGATGTCGGCTTTAAACCGGAAACTCCCCTGAAAACAGGTATTGAACGTTTTATTGCATGGTATAAAGATTATTACAGCCAAAAATAAAAATTGATAGAATGTAACATTTTAGCTTTTTGAAAAGATGACCGCTTTAACCTAATTTGAGCGATTTATTGCGAAGATATGTGCCGAGATCTTGATGCATAAGGGTTTGCGAAAACCACAGGCATACCCGTGGATATGTCGAGGATTTTCGCGAATCCTTGATGCGCAAGAGATTGGTGCAGATCGAGTAAAAAATCGCTCAATTTAGGTTTAAGTATAATTAAATTTAAACCAGAAAAAACTCACGTATAAGAAATCGTAAAGAAAGAACAAGCCATAATAAAAATAATAATTGTGACAAGCAAGACGATTTTTTATAAATAACAATATCGTATCAGGTTCTTTCTTAACGATTTCTAATACATTCAAACAATTTCCTGTTTTAAATTTAATCACACTTAAAGCTCGATTGCAGATAATTTGTTGCATAAGGCTAAAATATTACAATAGGATAAAATGCAAAAAAGATTTTGGACGATACTAAAAGTACTGGTAATGCTATTGCTTCTTACGCCTGTAACAGCTCATGCCTTTGAACGATATAACAGGGTAGTAAAATATGACAAGTACTTTTCAAAATATTCAAAAAGATATTTTGGCCCTGGTTTTGACTGGCATTATTTCAAGGCTCAGGCTGTAGCTGAATCAAGGTTGCAGGCAGATGCCAGATCAAGAGTGGGAGCCCTCGGTGTAATGCAGATAATGCCGAAAACCTTTGAAGAAATTACAAGGAAAAATCCATGCATTAAGGGCACAAGAAAACAACCCCGCTGGAATATCGGAGCGGGGATTTATTATGACAGGATGATATGGAATTTATGGAAGGCAAAGCGCCCGCATATTGATCGGATAAATTTTATGTTTGGGTCTTACAACGCCGGCAAGGGAAATATTATTAAAGCCCAAAAAATAGCAAAAAACAAGGGGCTTAATCCTAATACATGGGAATCTATACAATCAACTTTGCCTGATGTTACAGGAAAAAGAAGTAAAGAGACCATCGGTTATATTAATAAAATCGGTGAAATAAAGGGGGTGTTAAGGTAATGGAAATCTCGATTACATTACTGAACCTTGGTTATGCAATAGCCGGAGCTTTATTGACCCTGGTGTTTATGATGATAGGTTATAAAATGTTTGACGGGATGACCCCGTTTAATACATCAAAACAGTTAGCAGAAAAGAATGTTGCAGTGGGAATCGTAGTTGGTTCAATATTTATCGGCCTTGGGATTGCTGTTGGTCTGGTCATCGGCATGGCTCTGAACTAATTTTCCTCTAAATAATTCCTTTTAATCTACTGTATACCTAAAGTGAGCGGTTCAAGGTTCAGGGTTCAAGGTTCAAAAGTTATAGCCTACTTTACATGGGTTCAGGGTTCAGAGTTGACAACCTGTGAACCTATGAACCTTGAACAGTGGACTTTCTTTATTGCCGCGTTATCCTTTTGTTGGCAGCCAGTTAGGGCTTTTCAACCCGGAACCTTGAACGTTGAACCGCTCAACCCAGGTGTATATCGATTATGATCCGGATTCATTTCTTTTGGAGATAATATAATTCTTGTCCTTTCTTTTGAGATTATGTTATTTTTGATAAATGGAAATAGACTATTTAAAAAAACTTGCTAAAGATCCAAGGTACATTCCAGGCATTTATAATTATTGTGATCGATGGTGCGAACGTTGCCAGTTCACTTCAAGATGTTTGAATTGCACCCTTGTCGAAAAACAGTTCGGCAATCTTCAAGAAAATGACGAACTCAACGAGGCTTTTTGGCAAAAATTATCCGAAATGCTTCACAATACCATGACCATGATTAAAGAAATGGCAAAAGAAGAAGGCATTGATCTTGATTCAATTGATATTGAGAAGAATTATCAAAATGAAGACATCAATAAAGAAAATTCTTTAGCACATCTTATATCTCATACTTCAAAAAACTATGCAAAATCGGTTGACGAATGGTACAATTCAAATGAATATTTATTCCTTAAGAAGGAAGATGAAATGAACAAAATCCGTCTCATTTCTTCCCAAAACAATCCAGCCAGGGAAGCTATTAGTATAAATGACGCAACCGAAATTATCAGATGGTATCAATACCAAATTATGGTAAAACTCAAAAGAGCCATCAGAAGCGCCTCAAGTGAAGTTTCATCAGATTTAGACGACTTTCCAAAAGACTCCGATGGGTCCGCAAAAGTTGCTTTAATCGGTATAGATCGCTCAATATCTGCATGGAAAATATTGTTGACCTCTTTCCCTGAACAGGAAAAACAAATTCTAAGTCTTATTGAAATGTTAGCAGATATTAAAAACAGGGTCGAAACCCAGTTCCCTCATGCAAGAAATTTTGTGAGACCGGGCTTCGATGAAATAGACGTCACAGCCCGTTAATTATTAAGTTTCACATTTGATTAATTAATATTTAAGATGTCACCCTATGTTCTGCCTCTTGGAGAAAAGATGAAACAAAACACGTCGCTTTCTATGGTCCATGAAATCATGACTGAATTTGCCAATCTGACCGGGCTTTCACCGGCCGGAAAGGCTCCACGGCGCTACTTGTGGACCGACGCTTTTGCTGTGTGCAACTTCTTGGATCTCTATCTTCAAACGGGTGATGACAAATACAAGAATCTCGCGTTACTGCTGGTAGATCAGGTTCATAACATACTCGGCCGCTATCGTGAGAACGACTCACGAACCGGTTGGATCAGTGGCCTCGATGAGCAGGAGGGCAAAATGCATCCTGCAAAGGGTGGTTTGAGGATCGGTAAGAATATGAACGAACGGAGCCCTTCTGATCGCTTTGACGAAAATTTGGAATGGGATCGTGATGGGCAATACTACCATTACCTGACAAAATGGATGCACGCTCTCAATCGTATGAGCCGAGTCACTACAGATACAACTTACAACATATGGGCTATAGAGCTTGCTAAAACGGCCCACGCTAAGTTTACATATATTCCTTCTTTCGGAGGTCAGAAATGCATATACTGGAAAATGAGCATAGACCTCTCTCGTCCTCTCGTACAATCCATGGGACAGCACGATCCTCTCGATGGATTCATCACATACACTCAACTTCAGATGTATGTAGCTGACGATTCGAAAAAATCACTGTATCCGGATCTCAACGAGGAGATCACCGACATGGCCAATATTTGCAAAGGAAAAAGCTGGGGCACAGATGACCCACTCGGCATCGGCGGTCTTTTATGTGACGCTTACAAAGTGGCGCAAATGATTGTTAACAATTATTTTGAACAGACTGACCTGCTGGAGACTTTGCTGGATTCTTCCCTAATGGGGCTGGAATCCTTCGTGAGAATGAATCCCTTGAAGCTTCCTGTTGATCACCGTCTTGCATTTCGTGAATTCGGACTATCCATTGGAATGCGGGCGCTTCAAAAGCTACATGGATTAATTGAGGAAAAAACGGCCCTTTTCAAGAAGAGTCTTCCATTACGTAAGCACATTGAGATGTTGATGCAATACACGTGGTTGATTGAAATAATTGAAAACTTTTGGCTCGAACCCATTAACAGAGAAGCAAAAAGCTGGATGGACCATCGTGATATCAATATGGTAATGCTGGCGACAAGCTTGGCCCCTGATGGATTTTTGACACTCTGAATGAGTTATGCACAACGCAATGTTTGTCAGTTGCTTTGGTGGATTCGTCGCTTACGCTCCTTTAATCCACCCTACAATTTAATAGATGGGAATGTTTGTAGGGTGGATTAAGCGAAGCGAATCCACCAAAACGAAATACATGATAGAAAATAGGTAATCCCAAAATCGCAAATTATGCCAGCGCTGAGTATATCACAAAAAGCATCGCCATGACGATCACCATAGACGAGTTAAAACAAAGCCTCTTGTACTCCGAAGAACTGGGCATCGCTCTGCAAGAAAATAAGGAGCGGGAATACTTCAAGTGGTTCCTTGCCAGCCTGCTCTTCGGCGGGCGGATATCCGAAACCATTGCCAAGAACACCTACCGCACATTCGAGCGTTACAGCCTCCTGAGGCCACGGAAGATTCTGGACGCGTTGGGATTTTCTCGTTAATCCGATCATGCGCAAAGGCGGCTACGTGCGCTACGACGGGAGAAAATCGACCCAGATATTGCGCGACTGCGAAATGCTGCTCGATCAATATAACGGCAGCATAACAACGCTGCGCCATATGGCCAAAAAACCGCCGTGATCTGGAAAATCTGCTGCTCTCCTTTTATGGCGTGGGTCCAGTCACCGTCAACATATTTTTGCGAGAGCTGAGGCCTTACTCGCGTAAGTCTGATCCTGTTCCACTGCCGGTCGTAACTGAAGCGGCCGTTAAGCTGGGACTGGAGATCGGCGCCTTCAATAGAAAAAACAGTTGAGTTCACCCGGATCGAAGCAGGGCTGATTTGACTGAAAAGGCAATTGAACCCGGCCAGAGGGAAATCCAGTAACAGTCCTTTTTGCTGAGCCCTAAGGGTGAATAAAACCGTTACTTCACATATGCTACGGTACAGTTTTGCGACTCATTTCCAAGAAAGAAGCAGACGAAGATGCAACCGCCGAAGAAAAACGAATAGATGTAATGGTTTATAAAACTTACGATTTAACTTACGAAGAAGTAAAAATCATAGAGCCTGAATTTGAAATGACAAAAAAAGAATATGAATATTATGAATGAAGAGCAAAATATAATTATTTATAATACATCAGACGGCAAAACTTCTGTTTCGTTATTTGCTAAAGACGGCAATGTTTGGATGAATCAGAATCAACTCGCAGAACTTTTTGACACCTCCAAGCCTAACATCAGTATGCACATATCTAACATACTGAAAGAAAGTGAATTAAACAGCAATTCAGTTGTTAAGGATTACTTAACAACTGCCTCAGATGGCAAAAAATATAAGGTAACTTTTTATTCTCTTGCAATGATTTTAGCTATTGGTTTCAGGGTGCGAAGCAAAAGAGGAACTCAATTCCGTAAGTGGGCGAACCGGAATTTAAAAGAATATATGATAAAAGGGTTTGTCATGGATGATGAACGCCTGAAAAATCCGGATGGACGCCCTGATTATTTTGATGAATTATTAGCTCGAATTCGTGATATTCGTGCTTCTGAAAAACGGTTCTATCAAAAAATAAGAGATCTATTTTCGTTAAGCAGTGATTATGACAGTACATACAAAGCCACACAAATGTTTTTTGCAGAAGCTCAAAACAAAATGCTCTATGCTGTTACCGGAAAAACAGCCGCTGAAATAGTTGTAGATCGTGCGGATGAAAACCAATCCAACATGTCTCTTACCAGTTGGAAAGGCGCTATTGTGCGCAAACAAGATATTTATATTGCCAAAAACTATTTAACAGAAGATGAGATAGATAGCCTTAACCGTTTTGTGGCAGTATTTTTAGAAACAGCCGAATTAAGAGCAAAAAACAGGCAGGACATCACCATAAAGTTTTGGCAGGAAAATATAAATCGCATTATTGAATTAAATGACAAAGAACTGCTGACTCATAAAGGTAGTATCTCAAAAGTTCAAATGGAAAAACAAGTGAACTATATTTATGAAAAATTCAATGCCAAAAGAAAAATAACAGAGGCTCAATTAGCCGATAAACAGGATTTTGCAGAATTAAAGCAATTGGAAGAAAAAATAAAAAAACATTAGTACATTCGTGGCAAACCAAGAAAAATAAACAATAATTTTATAACTAATTCACAAGAAAGCATAACCTTAAAAGAACGCTTACAAAAACTGATAAGTGCGAGTAGCGAGCTGAAATTTTTACATCATTGTCACGCATATCATTTTTCTGCTCCAGTTTTTGGGATGACATAATTCTTGCTTTTTCATTAAAAACAATGCGATATATACCATACAATTAAAATCAAGAAATAATATTAATATCACTGATTTATTTCTTAACATTTAATGGTTCTCGCTCTCAACCAAAGAACTTTGTATTGACTTTCATTGTTTTGGTACCTATAATAGGCCTGTAGTATAGGGTTCGACATTTGGCATCAGAAAGGAGGCTGTATGCGACAGGCAAAATTTAGCGTTAAAGAATCACAAGCACATTTTTTGAATAATTTTGAAGCTTATGGGTTTAAGGATAAAAGTTCTATGGTACGAACGGCTATTGACCATTTTAAAAATAAATTGGAACTCGAAAACCTGAGAAAATCCGCTGAGTTATATTCTGAAATTTATTCTGAAAATGACAATCTAAAAGAATTGACTGAAACAGCCGTAACCGGATGGCCGGAATGACAATATTAAAAAAGGGCATGATTATTGATGTAAATCTTGATCCAACGCATGGTTCAGAAACAGGGAAAGTCAGACCGTGCGTAATTGTAACCAATGATGTTTATAATGAAAGAGTCCCTGTTATTCAAGTTGTTCCAATTACTGAATGGAGTGCAAAAAAAGTTCAAATAAAAACTAATGTTGAAATCTATCCTTCACAAGATAATGGCCTATCAAAAAAATCCGTAGCAGATTGTTTGCAAACACGTCCTATTGATCATCGTCACAGGATGGTAAAAATTCGTGGAAAATTGTCGCTTCCCAAGATACAGGAAATAAATCAAGCTTTAAAAGTTGTTTTTGAACTTAATTCGCAGCTATAATCACCAAGGTCAAACAAATCGCTACCTGCCAGCTAATAGTCTGCTGGTTTTTTTTATGCCGAATTCACCGCAAAACAAATCGTGCAAATTTTAATTGCCGGAGAATAAACAGATGAAAGCAGACCGAAATTATCTCAATCCGCCGCGAGTTTATCTGTAGCTCCAATATTCCCGCTTCCCCTATCTTGCTTATGATTACATAATTCTTGCTTTTTCATTAAAAACAATGCGATATATGCCATACAATTAAAAACAAGAAATAATCTGCTAATATCAAATATCACTGATTTATTTCTTAACATTTAATTTGTTCGGGCACTTATTGAATCGCAAAAGCGAGCGCATTCCCCGCAGCTTGTTGGAGCGCAACGGAAATCCCGCTCATCGGGGCTGCTGGGTTAGCGAGCGAATCTGAAAATAGCAAACTTCCTTACGGTCGAAGATTCCCAGCAGCTTGCTGTGGGGAACTTCAATTATTTGCATAAATAATTGGTAAATTTGAAACAATGGAATTTTTTGAGGCTCACGCGTGGACTTCGGGGACGCCCTTTACATTTACAGATTTGAAATTAGCGTGGACTTCGGGGACGCCCTTTACATTTACAGATTTGAAATTATGATTTTTGTGCGCGTTAAGGCAAAAAGCCTGTTGTGCTATTGGGTGGTAAGAGACCTTGGTATTGGTATGGCTCAAATAGTAAGGCGCTTGAACTGTGAAATAACGAGCGCATTCCCCGTAGCTTGCTACAGGGAATCTTCAAAGTTTAAGAGTTATATCACTATAAAAAGAGAGGTGTATTATGTTCAAACTCACGGATTATATTGCCAAACCGGGGCTAAAAACATTCTGCCGGAGAAATCACATTACCAAAATGTCACTTTTCGGTTCTGCCCTGCGTGATGAATTAAAGCCGGGCAGTGATATTGACATTCTTGTGGAGTTTGACAAAGACCATATGCCGGGGTTGTTTGATATTTCACGAATGGAAATAGAA
The DNA here is from genome assembly GCA_034721935.1 of Thermodesulfobacteriota bacterium. Lineage (GTDB taxonomy): Bacteria > Desulfobacterota > Desulfobacteria > Desulfobacterales > ETH-SRB1 > Desulfaltia. Next base: position 3,081 of record JAYENE010000066.1, on the reverse strand, counting down.
TTATCCGAGACCATTGGGCGTAAGGTGGATTTAAGAACACCAGAAGATTTAAGCAGATACTTTCGGGATGAAGTCGTTAAAAACGCTGAGGTGCATTATGAAGAAGCCCGATGATAAAGCCAGGTTGAAACATATGCTGGATGCGGCTTTAGATGCGAGAAAATTTTTAGGCAAAGCAACATTTGAAGAATTGCAACGTGATAGAAAGCTTGGAAATGCCATTGTCCGCTCATTAGAGATTATAGGTGAAGCAGCCGCGAATGTTACAAAAACTACGCAAGCAAAGTATCCTGGAATAGAATGGACTGTTATTATTGGAATGAGAAATCGTCTGATACATGCTTACTTTGACATTAATTATCATATTGTCTGGCAGACGGTTAAAGAAAACCTGCCGCCTTTAATTGAACAATTGCAATCAGTTTTGAGCAGATAACTATGCATGTTGAACGAGGTGATTTGCTTGATATTGCAACTCATCCCAACCAGTAAAAAGCCAGCCTTGCTGAATAAATCATGCAGTTAATCAGATGCACAAAAAAACTCCAGAAAGAGATGGGGCTAAAGAAGGTTGAGTTGGCAGAATCAGAGCCGAAGTTCTCATTTCTTGGTTCATGGCATGCAAATCTACTTCATATTGATAGAAGAAAATGCGCTCTTTTCGTAAACGACAAAACCCTGTTCAACTTCCTGGTTCCAGATGTTTCGCGGTCACAAATCAGAAAACTGGATAGCTTATTCAAAGGATACCTTGAATGTGTGTTGTCAGAAGAGGGTTTCTCAAAAGCAGTAAAAACAAGAATATCAAGAAATTGAATATTCCAATACAAACAGTAAAAGTGTTTTGGGCTCAATGAATGATTTGGCATTTCACTACAAATACCATATTTTATCTGAAGGCGGTGTTCATAGTAGCGCCTTGCCCAGCATTATTAAGAAATTAAATCATATGCCAATGGGAGCTCTTGAATACACCTTCCCCATTGAGGCATTAAAGGCAATGTATGAAAAATACTGAAACACGCAAAATACAGCCCACCCATCCGGGAGAGATGCTCTGCAAGGATTTCATCCCTGATTACGTGCTGACTACAAAAAGGCTTGCTGAGGCATTGAACAGTTTGGCGAGCGGCTTGGTGTCCATGCGGGAGGCTTACGATCAGCGCACCATTGGCACGAACCGCACGGGAAGATCATCAACTTTTTCTATATGTCCTGATTTTTTGCGAAGGATAACCAGACGTTGCATGTAGACACCGAGGGGCAGAATCATTCGCCCACCTTCTTTTAATTGATTTACCAAGGCTTGCGGGATATCTTCCGGCGCGCAGGTTACTATAATAGCATCAAAAGGAGTATGTTCCGGCCAGCCTTTATAACCATCACCAGTCAGCACCTTGACCTGCTCATACCCCTCTGTGGTCAGAGCCTTACGGGCATGATTTGCGAGTTCGGGTATGATCTCAATGCTGTAAACCTCCGCGCCTAACTCGGCAAGAATGGCGGCTTGATATCCTGACCCGGTGCCAATTTCAAGCACCTTTTCTCCGGTCTGAATATTCAGTTTTTCTGTCATATAAGCGACAATATAGGGTTGCGAGATCGTCTGATCATAACCGATGGGACAGGGGTGGTTCCCATAAGGTGGGGCAACACCGAAATATTCTTCAGGGATGAATTTGTGACGCCAGACAGTATTCATAGCTTTTAGCACCCGCTCATCCTCAATACCGTACACGCGCAGTTGCTGTACCATTGCGGCGCGTTTTTCCGTCCAATCGTAGTTTCCCCTTTTATCAGTCATCTGATTTTCCGAACACGAAGCTAAAAGCAGCCCGCCTAACAACAACACGAAACCAAGGTACACCAGAGCTCTTTTCATAACACCTCCCTTAGTTTGCAAAAAATGTGAAAGTTTAGTAAATGTAACCCATGAAATTCTGTTTCATTATAAACCCAAAATCAGGGAAGGAAAGGTCCAATCGGCTTATTACAAGACTTAAGGCACTTCTTGAAAGGAACAGTCTTCCCTATGAATTTCAGATTACCACAAAACCCGGCCATGGTATAGCTCTCGCTGAAAAGGCAGCATCCTCTGGATTATTTGATCGGCTCGTTGCCGTCGGGGGTGATGGCACCATCAACGAGGTAGTAAATGGTATGATAAAGGTTTATATGCAGGATAAAGATGTGCCTGGCAATTATCCAGCTTTAGGGCTTATACCTGCCGGCCTGGGAAATGATACTGCAAGAGGGCTCGGGATTCCACGTGGGCTAAATGATGCCTACACCGTTCTGATACAGGGTTCAACTCGATACATAGATGTAGGGGAGGTAAATGGTAGATTCTTTATAAATGGGGTGGGGGTTGGGTATGATGGAGCAGTAATATCAGAAATGTATGAGATCCGAATGAAGGGAAAGATTCTGAGCAGATGGATCTATTTTAAATGCCTCATGCACCAGTTCCTGCGATTTACCCCTCCTCTGCTTCGCCTTGAGATTGATAATAATTCCTTGCCTCCTCAAAGGTACCTTTTGGTGTTGACTGCCAATGGCACAGGCTTTGGTGGTATTTTTGACCTGACACCCAAAGCAAGCTTTGATGATGGCTTACTTGATATCCTGTTGGTGGAGGCTATTCCCAAACATACCTTCCTCCTCAATATCCCCAGGGCTATTATGGGGAAACACCTGAGCCTCAGACAGGTGTCTTATTATAAGTCCAAAAAAGTTACCATAAAATCAGACAATCCGGTTCCGTGCCATATCGACGGAGAATCTTATTATAATAATCAATTTTTTATAAGACTTCTTCCCAAGGCCTTAAAAATAGTAGCTCCTTAGCCTAAGTCATCAGTGTCCGGTTACTAATAAAACCATATTCATTTAGACATCCTTCAATGGTTTGTATCTTGCAGAAATTAATTCACCGCCCGCTTCGCTGCGCTCGCCCCTCTGTGACAGTATGAGTGAGACACTTCCCAACCTATAATTTAGTGTATATTGTAGAGGGTGGGAAGGAGAAATAAAATGTTAGAGAATGAATCAATGGCAATTCAGGTTAGCAAAGAAACAAAA
>JAYENE010000065.1:0-5306 GCA_034721935.1 Thermodesulfobacteriota bacterium | reverse complement strand
GAAATAGTGGCAACTTAACCAAAGAATTAGACAATAATGACATTTTAAACCTAATTCTTTCTTAACGATTTCTAATTCCTTCAAACAGTTTCCTGCTTTAAATCTGATCACACCCGAAGCTTGATTCTTGATTTCAGATGGTTTGTTGCATAACGCTAAAGTATTACTGAATGTTGAATTTTGAATTAAAGGCGGATCTTTCCTTCCTGCCGCGACGGGCGCGAACACGGCGGGCATTCAAAATTGAAAATTAAAAACTCAAAATTATACTTCAGCCTGATCCGTCAAAAATAGACTGAAGTTGAGATGCGAAAATGGGAAATTATTTTTGACAGAGCCGTAAGTACTGCTCCCATTCCATGGGAAGAAGCTGCTTTTTTTTGCTGTTGCAATCCTTGCACGATGGAACCACGTTGCTTTTTGTACTCCTGCCGCCACGTGCTATCGGAACAATATGGTCCATGGTAAGCTCCTTTGGCGGAACAAGGCGACCGCAATAATAACATACACCCTTTGCGCAGCGGCGTTTCCACCACTGGGATGCTCTAAGTTCTCTTGCCTTGCGGCGCTCCCTTTTTATGTCATTCTCGTCTAAATCGTATGCAAACGGTTTTACAGACTCTTTATCCATCTCCTGATTTCCGCCACCAGTAATTCATAATATTTTTCAGACCCGCCAAGACCCTTTCTGCCGAAAAAATAATTTATCTCTAAAAAAAACGGCTCTTTTATTTGGACATCTGATGAAAATAAAATATCAATGCCGGCAAGATTTATTTTCGCCTGTTTGCAAAAATTTTTTACCGAAAAAGCAGCCATCTCCTGCAAGTCCGGATCAACATCAAAATCTATAACAGCTCCTTGCGACAGGTTGGAACAAAATCCTTCCCTGTTTTTCAAAATGCGCCAGTAGGTAATTATCTTCCGGTTTATGACGACTACTCTTAATGACCTGTTTTGAGATGAGATATACTCCTGCATTAAAAAACCCGCCTGACCTGTGCTTTCATAGATAGCGGCTTTTTGCAAAACCCCCTGAAGATCTTTCACCGACTTTATTAAATAAACATTCTCACCTTCTCCGCCCCAGTCAAACTTGAACACAAAGGGAAGACTAAAAGGAAATTGATTTGAAAATTCTCCATAATGATAAAGATAATTTTCAATAGAAGGAAATGTTTCGGTTTTCGGGTAGGCAACAGCCTTTTCTTGAAACAGCTTAATCTGACCGATCTTACCAGGATATTTAAACTTTGCATCAAAATCAGGGAAAACATTTGCGCAGTTATCACGCGCCATTTCGTACAGGGATTTATAGCATCCCTGGGGAAGAACTACTGCATCAGCGGTCTTTACAGCAGCAAGATCACCGCTATCCGGCTCCCTGCCTGCGCAGATAATATTTTTATCTGCTTTAAACCATGGATGAAACGATACAATCATCAGTAACCAAAATTCCTGAGCGCCCTGGTGTCTTTGCTCCAGTCTTTTTGCACACGCACAAAAAGTTTAAGAAAGACTTTAGCGCCAACCATTTTTTCTATATCTTTGCGCGCCTGTTGGCCGATCCTTTTCAGCTTACTGCCGCCTCTTCCAATTATAATCCCCTTCTGGGATGCCTTCTCGACATGAATAGTAGCATTAATCGTTATAAGCGCTCCCTTTTTTTTTGTTGAAAAAGAATCTATTGTAACTGCTGTAGAATAAGGTATTTCCTGACCTGTAAGACGGAAAACCTTTTCCCGAATCATTTCTGCGGCAATAAACCGCTGCGGCATATCGGTTAAAGTATCTTCCGGGAAAAAAGGCGGACCCTCCGGCAAAAGGCTTTCCATAGATTCAAGAAGCGCTTCAACCTGATCTCCGTGTTTCGCTGAAATAGGCGCTATAGCCTCAAAAGGATGCGCTTTTGACCATTTATCTATAACGGCAAGAAGCATGGATTTATCCACAAGGTCTATCTTGTTAAGCACAAGGATAACGCTTCTTTGCTTTTTTTGAAGCTGCTTAACAATAAAGTCTTCCGAAATTGGATCCGGATTCGACACATCCACTAACACAAGCGCTATATCAACATCACCCAGGGATGAAAGAGCCACATCCACAATTCTGACGTTTAGCTTTCCTTTTGGCCTGTGCATACCGGGTGTATCGATAAAAACAATCTGAGAAAAGGGTCTATGAACCACTCCTATTATGCGGTTACGCGTAGTCTGAGGCTTTTTTGATGTTATGGAAACCTTTTCGCCAAGCATCCGGTTTAAAAGTGTTGATTTTCCTGCATTGGGCGCGCCTGCAATTGCTACAAATCCGGATTTAAAATCAGAATGCTTTTCATTTATATTTTTCATTCTTCACTTTGTAATAGTTTGGCCACAAAGGCACTAAGACACCAAGATTATAATATAATTCTCTTGCAATTCATAATTTGGGAATTGATTGAAAGATGAACGTCCAACATTGAACATTGAACGTCGAATAATGATGTCGCTTTCAGCCGTCGTAGCCATAGGCTACTATGGCGAAGTCTGCCCGCTCCTCAAATTATTCTAAAACCGAATGAAAAAACAAACACACAATGAAAACCAAAGGTTCAGGGTTCTTAGTAAAATGCGAATATCGAATATCGAACAAGGAATGTCGAATTATGAAGTTTGTTCCTTCGACATTCTGCGGTTCAAAATCCCTAAATCCCTAAATCTTTGCTACAGAAACACACAGACAAAACAACATAATCTTTTTTTCGCGAAGCGATGACTATTTTTGCCCGGCGATGTCCGCCGGACAAATGTCTGTGTCAGTCTGTGTGTGTCTGTGGCTAATTTCAGATTTTCGTCCTCCGTTTCTTTTATTTTCATTCGATGTTGGACGTTCGATGTTCGATGTTCGATGTTCGTCTTTTAATCCGTTCGATGTTCATTTTTTTTCAATTCCTCAATCCCCATCAATTTCTCAACCGCATCCCAGACATCCTTTTTCCCGCGGCCTGTTCTGGCGGAAAAGAGGATCAGATTATCTTTATTCACATTAAATGTTTCTGCTATAATAATTTTTTGTTTTATCTGTTTTGTCTTTGAAAGCTTGTCTGTCTTTGTCAGAACCAGGATAGACGGAATTTCAAAATGGCTAAACCACGCAATAAGTTCCAATTCTTCTATACCGGGGGTGCGCCGAATATCCATTATCAGCACAACCCCTTTTAATGTGTCCCTAATCAAAAGATATGTTTCAATCATCGGACCCCATTTTTTTTGCACAGATGCCGGGACCCTGGCATACCCGTATCCTGGCAGGTCAACAAAACAAAAGGCGCTGTTTATTAAAAAAAAGTTGATAAGCTGGGTACGCCCCGGTGTAGAACTGGTTTTTACCAGACGTTTCCGGTTTAAGAGCGTATTAATCAGAGAAGATTTACCCACATTGGAACGCCCTGAAAAAGCTATTTCAGAAAAATTAGCTGAAGGATACTGGGATGGTTTAACAGCGCTTTTAACAAATTCAGCAGACTTTATTTTCAACTTAGATATTTCCCTGTTCTCTCCATTCCTTCTGCAATGTTTTCCATGGAATTTGCGTATGAAAACAGGTGAATTATATGAGTTCCCTGTCGCTTCATCTCGCCGGCTTTTTCAAGAACATCCATAACAATAAAGGAGGTCATCTCTTTTGTCCGTTTTGAAATCATTACTTCTTCCTCAACCATCTGTTTCGGCGATTTTATTATTAATCACCACGAAGAACGCGAAGAGTTTTTTTCTTTTTCTTCGATCATTTCGTGTTTTCGTGATTATTTTTTAGTTTTTTACGAATGTATCAACCTTACTCCTAATCCTCTAATCCCTTAATCCTCTAATCCCTTAATCCTTGAATCCTTGAATCCTTTTTATTCATACTACCTTATTCAGCGGATATTCTATTATACCTTCAGCGCCGTTTTTTAACAGTTTTGGAATAAGGTCCCTTACTTTATCTGAGTTAACCACAGTCTCAACCGAAAACCATTTTGACTGGTAAAGAGGAGAGACAGTGGGGGCATTTAGACTCGGCAGCAATGATACAACATCTTTAAGAAGCGTTTCAGGGACATTCATCTTAAGCCCGACCAACTTTTCTCCCAGAAGAGCTCCTTTCAGCAAAAGGGCAATCTGTTCGAGCTTTTCTCTCTTTTCAGGGTTCTTCCAGACATTGTGATTTGCTATAAGCTGGGTATTGGTCCGCATCAATTCATGAATAATTTTAAGTCCATGCGCCTTTATGGTGGCTTCGGTTTCCGTAACTTCAACAATGGCATCCGCAAGCCCGGAAACAACCTTTGCCTCGGTTGCTCCCCATGAAAATTCAACGATTACATCGATCCCACGCTCTTTAAAATATCTTCTTGTAAACTCCACCAGCTCAGTCGCTATCTTCTTTCCCTGAAGATCTTCGATTGTCTTGATCGAAGAATCATAAGGAACCGCAAGAACCCATCGCGCAGGCCGAGCGCTTACTTTGGAATAAACAAGATCGCTTATAACATGAATATCAGAACTGTTTTCCGCTATCCAGTCCATGCCTGTAAGACCTGCATCAAGAGTTCCGCTCTCAACATAACGGGACATTTCCTGAGCCCTGCATATTGCGCACTCTATTGTGTCATCATTAATTTCCGGAAAATAGCTTCTCCCGTTAACATTAATCTTCCACCCTGAGCGCTTGAATAGAGCAATTGTAGCGTTTTGCAGGCTTCCTTTGGGAATACCCAGTTTTAATTTTGTTTTCATTTTTTATATACCTCCTCAGGGTCAAATACAGGCTTTCCAATAATCCTGACAGACCCGTGTTCAATCTTTTTAAAGAAACAGCTCCTGTATCCCATGTGACATGCAGCTCCGCCGATCTGCTCAACTTTTAAAAGCACAGTGTCATTATCGCAATCAATTCTGATTTCCTTTACAATCTGCATATTTCCTGATGTTTTGCCTTTTACCCATAATTCCTTGCGGGTACGGCTATAATAGGTGGCCTTGCCGGTGGAAAGTGTGGCCTCCCATGCTTCTTCATTCATAAAGGCAAGCATCAGTACTTCGCCTGTTTTATAATCCTGAACTATAGCCGGCAAAAGACCGCCCAGCTTATTAAAATCAAGTTTGATCATAAGATATTTTCCTTTACGCTAAAGTGTTACAAAAAAATCAAATATCAGAAATTTACAAACTCAAAAAGTAACCTGCCAACAACCTGATGTGGCGGGCAGTTCAATTTAAAACGGCTGACTGTTTGAGCATGTTAGTGAGCGTTAAGAAATAACGACGATCAAATAAAAT
>JAYENE010000064.1:0-5322 GCA_034721935.1 Thermodesulfobacteriota bacterium | reverse complement strand
GTTCCTAGTACGAGAGGACCGGAATGGACGAACCAATGGTGTTCCAGTTGTCGCGCCAGCGGCATTGCTGGGTAGCTAAGTTCGGAATGGATAACCGCTGAAAGCATCTAAGCGGGAAGCCAACCTCAAGATAAGATATCCCTCCTGATGGAGACATCGGGACTAAAGACCCCTTGAAGACTACAAGGTTGATAGGCCAGGTGTGTAAGTTCGGTAACGAATTTAGCTTACTGGTACTAATAGGTCGTGAGGCTTAGCCACAAAATAATTGACACAAATTAGAAAAATGCTTTTATGTGCTTATATTGTAACTACCCATAAATATTTTTTTCGGTGGCAATAGCGAAGAGGAAACACCCGTTCCCATCCCGAACACGGAAGTTAAGCTCTTCAGCGCTGATGGTACTGCATGGGCGACTGTGTGGGAGAGTAAGGCGCTGCCGAAAAATCATTTGTATAAACCCGGAATCATTTACTGGTTCCGGGTTTTTTATTTATCAGTCAATAGCCCATTTAAGCAGCAAGCTTCCCGAGGTATAACCGGCGCCGAATGTTGAAATAACTATCCAGTCACCTTTGCTCATCATCCCTTTTTGATAAGCTTCTGACATGGCAATCGGTATTGTGCCAGCCGTTGTATTGCCGTATTTTTCAATGTTGATTATTACCTGATCATCACTAAGCCCTATCTTTTTTTTTACAGCATCGATTATTCTGCGGTTGGCCTGATGCGGGATAAGCAGTTTGATATCTTTGCTTGTGAGTTTGTTTTTGCCAATAACTTTTAGAGAAATATCTGACATCTCGGTTACAGCATACTTAAAGATTTTTTTACCTTCCTGATAAATGCAGTGCTTTTTTTTATCAACGGTTTCATGAGAGGCCGGCATTAGACTGCCTCCAGCCGGTACATTAAGGTATTTTATGCCTGAGCCGTCAAGATGGAAAATAAAATCTTCCACTCCAAGGTCATCCTCGTTTGATGGTTCCATCAAAACAGCTCCTCCGCCATCTCCAAATAAAAGACAGGTGTTTCTGTCTTCATAATTAATGATGGAGCTCATTTTATCGACACCGATTACCATAATTTTCTTATTTTTTCCGGTTTCAATAAATTTTGAAGCGGTTGCTAAAGCGTAAGCAAACCCTGCGCATGCAGCATTTATGTCAAATCCCCAGCAGTTAGCGGCATTGAGTTTGCTTTGAACAAATGCCGCTGTTGGGGGAACAAGCATATCCGGAGTTGATGTTGCAACAATTATTAAATCAAGTTCATCTGCCGCAGTATTTGTCTGCTTAAGCACTTTCTTCGCAGCTCTTACGGCCATATAAGATGTTCCTTTATCTTTTCCCAGGATTCTTCTTTCCTTTATTCCTGTACGGCTGACAATCCACTCATCATTTGTTTCCACCATTTGTTCTAAATCTTTATTTGTTAGTTTTCGAGTTGGAACAAAATGTCCGACTCCGGTTATAATAGCCCGCATTAGTAAAACCTCCTAATCAAGATACTTTCTTTTAAGATTCAGTATGTTCCTGACAGATTCCTTGCTTTTTTCCGTTATTTGGCTGGAAACTTTAAGCCCATTTAATATTTCATTAAATGCAAGCTCAATAGTTGGACCTTTGTGACATATAAGGGCAATATCTATATCAGCCGCCAGAATCCGCGTGATTATTGTTTTGATGTCAAAACGCTTTTTTATTGCCCCCATGTCCAGATCGTCTGTAATAACAATTCCAGTAAACTTCATCTGTTTTCGCAAAATGTCGACAGCGATACGGCCCGACAAACTCGCAGGCCAATCAGGATCGATTTGTTTGCAAAGTATATGTGACAGCATAATGCCGGCCACATCATGCTTTATAGCAGCCTTAAACGGCAAAAGGTCAACAGATTCCATAGAGATTAAATCTGTTTTTAAAGTCGGCATATCAAGATGCGAATCCAAGGCAGTGCGTCCTATTCCAGGGAAGTGTTTTGCAACGGCCATAATTTTATTTTGCTGCAAATTTTCTATTACCTTAACGCCCAGTTTTGATACCCAGGCAGGATCACTGCCAAAGGCTCTGCCCGCCATTACACTGTTTATCCCTTTTTGAGCCACATCCAGGACAGGGGCCATGTTCATGTTTATTCCAACCCCTTTAAGCTCTTTTGCTGTAACCCGGGCAAAGTTGATGGCGTCTTTTTCCCCTTTCATTTTGGGATTGCCCGGGAACTGAGTAAAAGGGGGTTTCAGCCTGGCCACCTGCCCGCCTTCCTGATCAATGGATATAAATAAGGCCGGCTGCCCGCATTTTAATGCATATTCCTGTGCGGATAAGCACAGGTCTTTGATTTGCTCTGGAGAAGATAAATTTCCAGTAAAAAGAATTATTCCTCCAACCTTTATTGTATCGATCAGCAACTTAAGGTCATTATTCAGTCCGGTTCCGTTAAACCCGACCATCAGCCGCTGCCCGGCTAACTGTTCATTTGAAAGGTCTTTAATTTCCATTGCAAAACATTTGCCAGTATCTCTGCCGTTTTTTACCCATCGTTTTTTTACCATTTTCCGTTTCGGAAATATGACTTTGGTGGATTCCCGTTAATTACGAAAGTTGTTTCTGGGTCATATTTCTTTTTTATGCTTTCCGCAAAGGCTTAGGTGAAAGTTATAATGCAATGTACGAACCGAACCCAGCGTTAGATCAGTCAGGCAAGAGGGTTTTTCCACTTCAGTTTGGGGAAACGAGCGAAATCAGAATCGGTAGAGGCCAACTCGCAGCCATGTTCAATGGCAAGAGCTGCCAAATGTGCGTCTGTCACCAGATTGGCGACAGCCTGACCATCCGTGAGTAGTTGCTTGAAAACAGTCCAGTGTCGCTCGGTCGGCCGAACGACTCTCGTACAGGGCTGATCCAACCAGCTCTGTACACGAGCAAGCGCTTGTTCGAGAGAGAGCGGGTGTTCGAAGACCCTTGGATTAGTCCCTATACGAATAAATGCGGACAGAACCGTCCAGCACAGGCAGACAACTCCAGTTCCAGATAGCTGGCCATCCCACCATGCACGCGCTTGCTGGTGACGGGGCTGAAGAGAGTCTTCCGCGTACAATAGAATATTGGCATCGACGAGAATCAACGGGAATCCTCGCCTTCAATCTGAGCCAGCAGTTCTTGGATATTATCTATATTGCGGCCGTGCCGGAGGCCCATTTTGTGAGGTTTCGTTTTGTAGCGACGCTGCTTCGCTGGTTGTTCCACCTGGTCCAGGCCAGCACGAAGAGCTTCGTTGACAATCGTCTTAAATGGTGTTCTCAATTTGGCTGCAACGGCTCGTGCCCGTTCCATCACATCATCATCTATTGATAATGTTGTTCTCATACTGCCATTCTAACATCCTTTAAAATGATGTCAAGACATCATTTTATGTTTTGAGGCGATAAGCTTTAACTCCATTTTTCATGGCCTTGATATGTTTTTTTGATGTATTCGTGCAAACAGATGTCAGCTAATGCGTTAATCAAGACGTGATACCGAAGTCTTGTTGTGAGTTTTTCGGCTACCAACGTAAGGCAGGACAGCATGCAAATTCAATCGGGTGCGGCTCTTTTAAAACGACTTTAGCCTCAAAGAAATCAGTATGTTATCGAATGATGAATTCAAAAAAATCAAAGATAAGTTAACCATATGCAAGCGACTAAAGGATAAGTGCCCATTATCGCACGTAAACTGGGTAAAAAATAGGCAGGAAAAGGAACAGTCGTTAATATTGACTTCAAGAGCATTCTTCGCTTAACATGTTGATTCTAAAGTTATTACTACGAATCTGCTTGCGTGGTTCTAAAAGAGCCGCACCCAATTCAATCAGTGTAGGGGCGGGTTTGAAACCCGCCCCTACGATGGATTGTGAAATTGCTATAGTATAGGGGGCAAAATGGCGAAAAGTGTCCCGCTTTATGTTGGTAGTCAGTTTTTCCATTGTATTTCTTGCTTTCAGTACTGCAAGATGTTTATTATATTTCAATTCCTTACAAAAAATAGCATGAGGGGTGAACAATGCAAGAATATACAGTCATAAAAAAAAGGTCAAGCATCCACCACCAGGGAAACGTCAAAGTCAACTCTAACTGATTCAGATAGAAGCTATTTGCTTTCCCGGATACGGCGCTAAAAATCCCAAATTACAATACTCAAATTACAAACAATATCAAAATTACAAATTACAATGACCAAAACATTTCAATTACTTATTGTATGTCTCGCCGTCATTCTATCTGTTTTGAATTTTGAATTTCGGTCACGCGCAGCGCAGGCGCCCTCGCCGTGATAGCGACACGTCGCAGCAGGTGCGCCGCGTGATGGAAGGACAAACCCCTTGATTACGAAAAAAACAAAGTAGCGCTTCTCCTTGAATCAGCAAAATGTAACATCAGCCATGGCGATCGTTTAAACCCCGGCTATAAAAAGCGGATCGCCCGTGATATTGCATCAACAGACCCAGAATGTACATGGACAGAATCGGCCCTGGCAGAAAAATTAGGGGTAATACAGCAAACAGTAAATACCTGGATCTCAGACATTAGAGCGCGTCAAAAGGTCGGCAGGAACATCATCATTATCCGGTTAAATCGCCTTGGCTGGGCTCAAGAGCAGATAGCAGAGATAGCGTGGATGACCCAGGGCAGGGTTGCTCAAATTATTAATAATACCAATTTTGGTGAAATTAATAATTTACTCTCCCAAGGCCATGACATGGAATACATCGCCAGACATTATAACATGGATTTTGCGCTGGTCTGGGCATTACGATTAGAAGGAAAAACGGATCAGGAAAAGTTCAAAGAACTTGGCTGGGGATTGCGCACATGGGATCAATGGTATTTTAACGAATGTGATGAACGATTCGGAGACGATTGGCCCGCCCGCCATCGCTCTCGGCCAAAGGAGATGGTTAGTGCCTCTCAAGGCTTTCGCTCAGGCGAGGCGGGCGGGCGGGATTTTGAATCCACACCAGCCTCAAAAGAGAAACCCGATAAATCAATCACAATATTCGACTACCACAGGCTTCTATCTAAAACAGGATGGGAAGTAACCCACCTGTCTGCGTGCGGCACGCACAGGCAGGTCGAATAGAGTGTCCCCTGTCCTCTGAACGTTTGAGCGGAAACCACCTGCCTGTGCGGTGCACGCAGACAGGGGTGCAGAAAATGCAGGACAAACGTATTTTAGGAACCGTCGGAAGAACCTTGCTGATCGCAAAAAGATCATAATAGCCGTATCCGCTCCCCGGTAACTATAATGACACTTGGAAAGCCAATATCTGCCGTAAGTTCA
>JAYENE010000063.1:0-5327 GCA_034721935.1 Thermodesulfobacteriota bacterium | reverse complement strand
ACCACTATTTCTTTATAGTTATGGCAAGTTCTTTCTTTACGATTTCTTATTCGTGAGTTTTTCCTGGTTTAAATTTGATTATACCTGAAGCGCATTTATTTTCAAAAAGCTAAAGTGTTACAAAATCTTTAGATTTCTTGTAACGCTTTAGCATATTGATGAATTGGTAAAAAGTACTTATTTTGCAGATCAAGGCAAAACCGTTTTGTGTAATTAAGCATAATTACTGGATAGCGCTTATGCTTCACTACGTGCCCGGCTTTCGCCGGAATGACGGTTAGGGGATATATCGAACGACGAAGTGTTTACTTCGAAATTCTGCGGTTCTGTGGTTTTCTTTTTCTATTTATTTCACCAAAAAAACAAGAAATTAATCTTAGAATCCATAATCTTCCAGCCTTCAAACTTTCTATCCCTCTTTTCTCTATCCTCTCCACTTAGCGCCTTTGCGCCTTTGCGTGAGCAATCTCTCAATCCCTCACATATTTGCTTCACAGCTTGAGAGAAACGGGAAACCGTTTTTATGACAGATGGCTTCACGCGCTGCCTCGTCAAGATCGTGTTCCACCATTTCATGTATCATGTCTTTAAATGAAATTTCGGGCTTCCAGCCAAGTTTTTTGCGCGCTTTTGACGGATCTCCAAGCAATGTGTCAACTTCGGTGGGACGAAAGTATCTGGGATCAATTGAAACCACTACCCGCCCATTTTTCAGGTTTTGAAGCTTGCTGTATGCCTTGTATTTTTCCATGATCCGCGAAGGAAGTATTTCAGCCACAACCCCTTTTTCATCAACGCCCTGCCCTGTCCACGTAAGTTTAATGCCGATTTTCGCAAAGGCCATCTCACAAAATTCTCTTACCGTATGCTGCTCGCCTGTTGCAATAACAAAGTCCTCGGGTTCATCCTGCCGCAACATAAGCCACTGCAACTTGACGAAATCTTTGGCATGGCCCCAGTCACGCTTTGCATCAATGTTTCCAAGATACAGGCAGTCATTAAGACCAAGGGCTGTGCGCGCGGCTGCTCTCGTTATCTTGCGTGTTACGAATGTTTCGCCACGTATCGGCGATTCATGATTAAAGAGGATGCCGTTGCAGGCATAAATGCCGTAAGCTTCCCTGTAGTTTACCGTACACCAGAACGCATAGAGCTTGGCGCAGGCATAAGGAGAACGGGGATAAAAAGGGGTGTGTTCGTTTTGAGGGGTTTCCTGGACCTTGCCGTAAAGTTCGGATGTGGATGCCTGGTAAAATCTGGTTCTTTTTTCAAGTCCAAGCATGCGTATAGCTTCAAGAATACGCAATGCTCCAAGAGCGTCTGTATTTGCGGTATATTCCGGGGTTTCAAAAGAAACCTGGACATGACTCTGCGCCGCGAGATTGTAAATTTCATCAGGCTGGACTTCCTGAACGATCCGGATAAGATTGCCGGCATCGGTAAGATCGCCATAGTGAAGGACAAATCTGCGGTCCTTTTCATGGGGATCCTGGTAAAGATGATCTACCCTTTGAGTATTAAAAAGGGAAGAGCGTCGCTTTATTCCGTGGACCTCATATCCCTTGTTTAAAAGCAATTCCGCAAGATAAGCGCCGTCCTGACCGGTAATTCCTGTAATCAATGCTTTTTTCATTTTTGATCCATTGCATGTAAGATTTTAACACGAAAAATGCCGGAAATCAGAGGTCAGAAGTCAAAACCGTTGAGCCTTGAACTCTGAACCCTGAACCTATCTAACTGTAATATAGTGTTTAATGGCATTAAATGTGCCTGAGCCTATTCCCTGCACTTTCCTGATATCCTCGATTTTTTCAAACAGACCGTGCATATTTCTGTATTCCACAATCTTCACAGCCAGTACAGGCCCAATGCGAGGAAGGGCTACCAGTTGGGTAAGCTTTGCCCTGTTGATGTTAACAGAGCCCTGCAACCCTTTTTTCATCACCTTTGCAATAAATTTATCGTAGTGCTTTTCCAAATGCTTTTTGGCGACCCCTTCATTTTCAGGATCAAGCCATGTCTCACGGTCAATGGTTCCCAGCACATATATCAGTTGTTCTTCATCAATCTTGCCATTGGAATCATGATGTGGGCAATGCCTGATTTTCTCGCCGGCCTTTACTTCAACCACCGCAAAGCTGGAATCAGAAAGAAGGCGTATCCTGAGATCTGTCCATCCCTGGCATCTTGCGGAATTCTCACTCCACAAAAATAAAGCAAATACTCCAAAGAAAATTATACAAAGAACTGAAACCCTCTTTATTTGTATCATTTAATTCTTCCTTTGTTTTAAGTTTTTTTTGCTTCGTGCTTCGGGTTACCCTAAAATTTTAACATATAATATAATTATAATTGAGGTCAAGCAGAATCCAAAAAAAACCGATAGATATCAGTAAAACTTTTGTGCCCAAAAATTCTTGATATTATTCATCATGTCATGTATAATGGCGTAGCCGTTCACGGCTTGAAATTGGAAATTAGAAATTGGGGAGAACAGTACAAAAACATGAAGGCCGAATTTCTAATTTCCAATTTCCAATTTCAACGTTCCGCAAACGGTTACATAATGCTTAAATGTTGCGCTAAATAATCTTGATTTGCCTTAACGCCTTATAATATAAGGATTTTAAGAAATAAATCAACTATAAGAACCTCAAAATAGTGAGTTTGAATAAATAATACAAAGTAACTATTTGTAACTATTACATTATATTACACATAAAATATCTTAAATAAACTATATTTTCCAAAAATTGTAAAAGCTGTAGAACCTTATACAATAAGGGCTTAAACGAGTTTCTTTAATCAAACGTAGTAGTTCGAGGTTTTTACATGACAGAATGCCTGCAAACCTCTATCTTATAACGTACGACAGCAATTGACTTAAATTTAGCACAACATTTAAGTAATGGCTTTGCAAAAAGTCAAAAACATCGAAAAAAAACTGTGAATCCGCCAAAGCGCTCTGGCGGAACAACTGTGAACGGCTACTTATAAATCATGCCAGTTTATGAATACAAAGCCCTTGATATCAAGGGAAAGAACCTTAAAGGCATTATCGATGCCGAGAGTATCTCCGCAGCAAGACATAGACTGAGGGAAACCAATATCTTCCCCGTTGACCTGAATGAAACGTCGGTAAAAGAAAAAAATAAAATGCCGGCCGGCAGGTCGATCAGCGCTCTTTTTAACAGGGTCAGCCTGCGGGAAGTTTCCGTCATGACAAGACAGCTTGCCACTCTGCTCGGCGCAAGTATTCCTCTGATTCCTTCACTGACCGCTCTCATTTCCCAGACAACAAACCCCCTGCTGAAAAAAACACTGGCCCAGATAAAGGAGGAGGTAAATGAGGGCAAGAGCCTTGCCCGAAGTATCTCGCACTATCCCGGAATCTTCTCACCCTTTTACATAAATATGGTCAGGGCGGGTGAAGCCTCAGGGGCCCTTGATATTGTGCTGGAAAGAGTGGCCGATTTCAATGAGAGCCAGCAGGCGCTTCGGGGAAAGATAAAGGCGGCTCTCGCTTATCCCATGTTCATGTTTCTTATAGGCAGTATCGTCCTTTTCTTTCTGACAACCTTTATAGTTCCAAAAATTACCGGCATATTCAGCGAAATGCATCAGACCCTTCCAGGAATAACAATCTTTCTTATTTCCATAAGCGGCTTCTTAAAATCCTTCTGGACGGCAATTGTCCTTATTATCATTGTAAGTTTCATCGGATTGAGATACATGTTCACAAAAACCCTCAGGGGGCAATACCTCTGGGACAAAATCAAACTGAAAATGCCGCTTTTCGGCTCATTGACCCACAAAATGGCTGTGGCGCGCTTCAGCCGTACCCTCGGCACACTTCTGGAAAGCGGCGTTCCGATGCTCACCGCCCTCTCCATAGTCAAAAATGTCGTCAACAACAGGCTGATTGCAGACTCCATTGCCGAGGCGTCGAGGGATGTTGAGGAAGGCCGGAACCTGTCGGCAACACTTTCGAGGGACAGGCTCTTTCCTCCCATTGTTTCTCAGATGATATCTGCAGGGGAACAGAGCGGGACATTGGAAAAAATGCTCTACAAAATCGCAGACAGCCTTGAAACCGAAGTGGAATCAAATATAACAATGATGACATCCATGCTGGAACCTGTTATGATTTTAATTATGGGTCTCCTGGTCGGTTTTATTGTTATCTCAATACTCCTGCCGATCTTCGAGATGAACCAGTTGATAAGATAGAAGGCAGATGTCGGAAGGTGAGAAGATTAGAAGATTAGAAGGAAAAAGGTATGAACATCGAACGGATTAAAAGATGAACATCGAACACGTGTCTTGGCATAGCATTTGCGAAGTCAGATCCAACATCGAACATTGAATGAAAAACAAAAGAAACAGAGAGCGGAAGTCGGAAGTCAGAGGTCGGAGGTCGGAGGATAAGAAGGTTAGGGTTCGGCAAAGAATAAGTTCGCAATTTCAGGCGTTGAGGCGCTCGGCTGACAAGGCGCGAAAAAGCATGAATATCAAGCATATTCAGAATTTTCGGAACGCAGTCAGGCGTGATGCATCGGCGCCTGAAATGTGAAGTTATTTTTTGCCGAGCCCTTAGTGGGTTAGCGGGTTAGTGGAGCAGATTATTTTTCTAATCTTCTTATGTTTTCACTTTCTGATCTTCTTGCACTTAACACCTAACACTTAACACCTATGGAAATAAACATGAAAAAGAGATTTGATAACCGGGGTTTTACACTAATTGAACTCATGGTGGTGATTGTTATCTTGGGCATCCTCGCGGGATTGATTGTTCCAAGGATAATGAGCAGGCCTGAAGAGGCAAGACAGGCAAAAGCCAGGATACAGATAGAAAGCCTGGAAACAGCCCTGAAGCTCTATAAGCTGGACAACGGAAGTTACCCCTCCACAGAACAGGGTCTTCAGGCGTTGGTTGAGGCCCCTGAGGTTGGAAACCTGCCGGGAAAATGGAGAGAGGGCGGATATCTTGAAAAAGGGAAAGCGCCGAAAGACCCATGGGATAACGAATACATCTACCTGTGTCCGGGAACGTATGACGACTACGACATCATCTCTTATGGCGCCGATGGAGAGCCGAACGGCGAAGGGAAAGACAGGGATATAACGAGCTATGATTAGTAACTATTTAGGTTGGTTAGGCTGTAGGCTGAAGGCTGTTAGTTTACAGTCTAACACACTTAGGGCTCGCCCAAAAATAACTTCACACTTTCATGCGTCGATCCATCCCGCATGGCTGCGTTGCTCGTCGGTTAAATAGCCTGCTATTCGCCCTTCTCGCGCCTTGCCATACTGGCGCCTCAACACCT
>JAYENE010000062.1:0-5339 GCA_034721935.1 Thermodesulfobacteriota bacterium | reverse complement strand
CCCCCATCGGCACATTTTTTGTCGGCCGTCAATGTCAGATAGAAGGTGTCTGGGGAACCAGTTTTCTCGACACCGAGGAGGAAGCTGACAGTATCAAGTACGTCAAGAAAATTGACAACCTGACCCTGTCTGCTATTTTCCAGAAAGATGTGGAACAAGACGAAGAGTGGACTGATCTTAATTTGAATGGCACAGTAGATCCTGGTGAAACGGTGGCCGATGAGGATTCCGACACCTACTATCTGCTTGGCAAATACAAGACGGAAAATGTTACACCCGGTCTGCTGCTTGCATTTACAAATGACAAAACAAACCCAAGTGCAACTACCCGCGTGTATACTGCAATTCCTTACTTTGTCTCTAAATTCGGTCCCCTGGCCATTCAGGGTGAACTGGCATACAAATGGGGTGAGACCGAGTTTGATTCAGGCACAGCAGACCGTGACATTAAAAAGCTTGCCTATAACTTAGAGGCAACTTATAACCTCGGCCCGGCCAGTGTAATGGCAGGTTATGCATTTGTAAGCGGCGATGATGACGCTACAGACGATGAAAACTCTGCATACGGCACTGTTGGAGAGGACTGGGAAAAGCTGTTTATCCTGACTTATGATGAAGCTCCTGTAGACAACCTCGGCAACATGGGAAACCTTGTAGATACCGGCAATTACGGAGCTAAGATCATTTACGGCGGAGCAACCTTTTCTCCGCTTGATAACCTGGAACTTGGCGTAGTTGCCGGCACGGCAATTGCTGATGAAGTTCAGTTCGCAAACCAGGAGGACGATATCGGCGCAGAGTATGATCTTACCCTGAACTGGCAGATTTATGACAACCTGACTTATACAGCCATTGCAGCATTCCTCGATGCCGGGGATATCTGGAAAGGGAAAGGCGGAGCGGCTACAGAAATCGAAGACACATTCGCTCTGTTTCATCAACTCGAACTGTCCTTCTAACAGGATTTGTTAATAGTTTAAATTCAATAAAAACCCCTGGCCGGAAACGGTTGGGGGTTTTTTGTTTCAGAGGTCAGGGGTCAGAAGTCAGAGGTCGGATGGATTCCCGCCTTCTCCGCGGGAATGACAAGTTGTTGTGATTAGGAAGGCTGGCCTGGTATTTTCTCTGGTGTTCCGGTGGCTAAGGATGAAAAAATGGAGTGTGAAGAGTAAATTACCAATATTACCAAAATTGGTATTATTGGTAATTTGATAGATTCTTTGCTGGTTATATGTATATTTATATTGCTTTTATTCCTTTTTTCTCGTTCCCACGCTCCTGCGTGGGAATGCATACGGTATGGGTTCCCACGCGGGAGCATGGGAACCAGGCAAGGATTAAGGATTAAAAGCTTTTTCTTAAAACTTAACACCTAACACTTGTTTTCAAGGAGGTGATGTGTGTCGGCATGAGTCGGGGTTGACGACCCAAATTGTATATCATCTAAAATTGTTTAAATGAATTAAAAATTATCAGGAATTCTTTTTAATTTTACTTTAAGGAAAAAAAACAGATGAAAAAATTTACAATTATAGGCATGGCCTTATGCCTTGCATTTGCGCTGGCAGCTCCGGTCATGGCGGTTGACGCCGATTTCAGCGGCCACTACAGGGTAAAAGGGTTTTACACCTCACACTGGGATTTGAGAGAAACATCAGCATCAAATGCTTACATGGATATGCAGTTCAGGCTCCAGACAGTTTTCAAGGTAAACGACATCCTGTCTGTTACCACAAGGTTTGATGCGTTAGACGACGAGGTGTGGGGCGATGATCCAAACGGCGACGAAGGGGCCATCGACTTTGACCGCGCATACATGACCATTAAGGCCCCTGTCGGCATGTTCGTTATTGGGCGTATGTTAGGCGGACCCCTTGGAAACGATTTTACAGACTTTGAATATGAAGGTGATCGAATCATATTTATCACGAAGATAGATGCTTTAAAAGTGGTAGCTATTTTCCAGAAAAATACTGAAGGTGATTCCACCGATCTAACTTCGGCTGACAAGGATAGGGACGACTACTTTTTGGTCGGAATTTACAATGCAGAAGATATTACTGCCGGACTTGGGTTTTTTTTTACCAATGACAAAAGAAAGGATAATGAAACTTCAAGGTTCTATATCTTGAATCCTTACTTTAACACAAAGTTCGGCCCACTTGCTCTTCAGGGTGAAGTGTTCTATAAGTGGGGTAAAACTGAATTTGATCCTATCGCCGCGGGCGGTACAGGCGATCCAGACCTTGACAAGGATGCGATTGCCTATAACCTCGAAGCCAGCTATAATCTGGGCATGGCTTCAGTTATGGCCGGTTACGCCTTCTTTAGCGGAGATAACGACGGCGCTACTGATAACGAAAACAACGAATTTGAGTACGGTGTTGGCGATAACTGGAGAAGGCTGTTTATCCTTACATCCGATGAAGATCCTGTTCTTTGCGAAAATCTTGGCGGCGGAGCAGGAAACCTTTCAACAACAGGCCGCAATACACAATATGGCGCCAAGATCTTTTACGGTGGCGCAAGCGTCACACCCATGGAAAATCTACAACTTGGTCTTGTAGTCGGCCTTGCCGATAATGACGAAGTTCCTTCAGGCTGGGAAGATGATATTGGCGTAGAGTATGATCTTACTTTGAACTGGAAGATCTACGACAACCTGACCTATAGCGCAATCGCAGCCTACCTTGATGCAGGAGATGCCTGGCAACTTGGAAATAAGTCCATAGATATCGAAAACACATACGCTCTATTCCATCAACTCGAGTTGGCCTTCTAAGGTTTGTTGGCAAACAACAGGTTTTTTTAGTAGTTAAACAAAAAACCCCTGGCCGGAAACGGTTGGGGGTTTTTTGGTTCATAGGTCAGTTTGGGGTCAAGTCTGCTCTTGACTCTTGCATTTGGCGGATTGGCGAACTCGAAATGACAGCTTTGTACTTTACATTATATGGTCTTCTGCTTCAAACTCAACACGGACAACATAAGCTTTGTAAGTCATTGCGCTATAGTGCGTAACTCCTTATTATTTTCACCTTGTTCCCACGCAGGAGCGTGGGAACAAGGCAATTTTGTGACAATCTTAAGAAGCAACTATCTTGTTTTTTCCAAAAAATCATCGGGATTGATATTTCTTTGAGTATTGCTCTGAGCGTGCCTTCGGGAATGTCGCCAGGATGATTGAGAAGGGCGGATAATCGAATGAGTTGCTGATTGCTGATCGGGGCGGGTTTGGGAGGATGTGAAAGGATGTTTATGCCTGTTTTCTATAAAAAGATGATCATATTCTGATCCAGACAGACTCTTATGAAGATTGGAGAAGTTTTTTTAATTGTTGCGATGGCTATCTAATGGAGGATAATTTTTATTAATCCGAGGAAAACAAATTGGCTATCAACATAAAACGGGACGCTTTTCGCCATTTTGTCCCCTATAGCAATTTCGCAATCAATCAGTAGGGGCGGGTTTCAAACCCGCCCCTACTGATTGATTTAGTTTTGCCGATGGGTTTCAAACCCGCCCCTGCTGATTGATTTTACAGACTGTCCCGCCTTACGTTGGTAGCCAACAAATTGAATATTCCTGAGATAATTTGGCTTGAAGATATTGCTGATAACATCAGCGAAGGATATGACGAAAAAAGAAAGGAAATGCTATGGCCGAAGATAAAAAAACACCAATATCTGGCGCTAATTCATATCAAGCAATTAAAGAATTTTGGGATAATGCGGAATAGATTAATAGCGCTGATGAAGGATATTGAGTGTTTTGGTCCGATTAGAGGCGACTGGCCAAACTATGGTCAGTTATCAAACAATCGGTATCATTACCATCTCAAAAAGGGTCGCCCTACATATGTGGCAGTTTGGAAGGTCGCAGACAAAGAAATACGATTGGTGGAGGTAACTTATGCAGGCACACACGAAAAAGCTCCGTACTGATGATATTATCAGTCTTACAGTTGCAGGCCCTGCTACGAATAAAGCCAGGGTTTTAAGAGCCGTTAAAATTTTTGGTTTCACAGATATGTCCGATTCTATTGCATGGAGAGACGCTTTTCCGGAATATAGTGAAGATGAATTGTGCGGCAAGGTTCTGGCTGGCATGAGATGCAGGAAGGACATGACCCAAAAGGAGCTTTCGGAATGTACCGGAATACCCCAGAGGCACATTTCAGAAATGGAAAACGGGAAAAGACCGATCGGAAAGAAAAATGCCCAAAAACTGGCAAAGGCGTTGAATGCCGATTATATGGTATTTTTATAACGGCCTTAATTTGGGGGATGAAATAGGGGACGTCCATTGGGTTATTGGTTTGTAAATCGCAGGTTGGGTTAAGCGAAGCAACCTAACATTATATCGTTTTTCGATGAACCTCTTTCACACAATTAATACACAGCTCTGTGTAATGATTGTTATTGTTGGGTTGAGCGCAGGCTTCACTTCGTGTCGTCCCTCAACCCAACCTACCGCTTATCCCAACGATTCGGATTTATCTCGGCACAAGTACTGGATTGTTGCATTAATTTGTGATTTTAGGGCTGAGCTATGAGAGAACGTAATGCTTTATTGACAGATTCTGAGTCAGGAAAATGCACCTTAATATCAGGATCAAGCATAACGGAACCATCTTCTTGAGTAAAATATTGAACAGATATTGAACCGTCTTCCTTATTTATATGCACAGAATGCCCTTTCCTGTATTCTCTATAATGCTTTCCTCTTACACCACCAGAGAAATCATACTCATCTCTTATATCGGTATTGTTAGAAGTATCTATTTTTTTCTTCATAAGCCTTCCTTTCAGTGCGTATCGCTTTACGACTTCCAATTATGCGAAAATTTTCATTTCTTTCAGTGTGCCAAACAACTAAAATTCTACCTTCAGAGGAAAACCCAATATCAATATAGCGGTATTCGTCATCTGAGTGATCAGGATCATCAATAGTAATTGCATATCGATCGTTGAAAACGGTTTTGGCTTCCTCGAAAGTAATACCATGTTTTTTTCGTTTTTATCAGATTTATTTTGATCCCATTCAAATACAAGTGACATTTATTAATCCTATATCTTTTATATAGTTTAACAAAATTTAATCATTTTTAGTAACCGTTCACAGGTTCACGGTTCAGAGTTATTTTTCTTGGAACACCAGGCTAACTGCTATGCACAAATATTTTCAAATCGAAGATTGTTAGCAGTTAGCTCTTAGCAGTTAGCCTTTAGCTAAGAGCTAACTGCTAATGGCTAATGGCTAATAGCTTTATCCTGAACCTTGAACCTCTGAACCTGTGAACGGTTACCATTTTTAAAACATTAATAATTGGATACAAATAA
>JAYENE010000061.1:0-5351 GCA_034721935.1 Thermodesulfobacteriota bacterium | reverse complement strand
TAGTCAACCCAATAGTCATATTATCAGCAATTCTAATTATGACTTTAGCTCAACTTCATAAGGTGGGGCTTCAGACATTTTCAGACTCAATCAAATTTTGCTACAAATCGATAACTATTTAATGTTACCTAAATTGAGCGATTTTTTACTCGATCTGCACCGATCTCTTGCGCATCAAGGATTCGCGAAAACCTCGACATATCCACGGGTATGCCTGTGGTTTTCGTAAATCCTTATGCATCAAGATCTCGGCACATATCTTCGCAATAAATCGCTCAACTTAGGTAATAAAGAATTTGGGGCAGCGCTTGAAAAACGGATACGGAAGTTTGCAGTGAGAATTATTTATTTGTTAAAAACAGAGTACGAAGAATGCAGTGAACTACTGGCCATTTTCACCTCCATTGCCGCTAAACGTTAACGCTTTAGGCACTTTAAGTACTTTAGGCACTTCTATTCGTCAGGAAATGAAATGGAGCAGATAGATCTTTCTGAATTTGAACAAAAGATTTTATATAAATTTAACAACATCAATATCCTTGAGGAGGCTCTCTGCCACAGTTCATTTGCCAATGAACAGCTTGACACAGACATGAAGGATAACGAACGGCTTGAATTTTTGGGAGATGCTGTATTGGGTCTCGTTGTAGGGCATATTCTTATGCAGCAATATCCGGATATGAATGAGGGTGATCTGTCCAGAATGCGCGCCGGCCTTGTTAATGAATCTCAGCTTGCAACCATTGCGCATAAAATAGAGCTGGGTCGATATATTAAATTAGGCAAGGGAGAGATTCAGACAAACGGCGAGGAAAAGAAATCAATCCTGGCTGATACGTTTGAAGCTGTTATTGCCGCTGTATATCTGGATGGCGGGTTTGATGCGGCATTTAAAATTATAAGCGCACATTTTTTGTCCCTGTTTCATCTTGTTTCAGCTCCGGCAGCGGATCATGATTACAAAAGCAGGATCCAGGAGCTTGTTCAGGAAACCCATAATGCAGCGCCTGTTTACAGGGTCGTAAGCGCAAGCGGCCCGGATCATGATAAGACATTCAGAATGCAGCTTAAGGTTGACGAAGTAGCTGTGGAGGGTATTGGCAAAAGTAAAAAGGTTGCCGAGCAGGATGCCGCAAGAAAAGCGCTTGAAGTTTTAACAAAAGATTAATCAAGGTTCAGGGTTCAGGGTTCAGGGTTCAGGGTTCAGAGGTTCAAAGGTTGACAGATTCAGGATGCTTACCCAGTGAAATCAGTAGCACCTGTCTGCGTGCAACGCACAGGCAGATCAGAAAAATTCGCGAAGCGATTAACCCCTGGCCCAGACCTGAATTATAGAGTCTGAGGTCTATAGCTTCTCATGCGAGGTATTATACTGTTAATGCTATATTACGAACAAGTCGCACCAGGGCAGGCCTGAACCTGGAACCCTGAACCTTTGAACCCAGACCGACCAAATGTCCAATTTTTATCAGATCCGTTATGAATAAAGGAATTGAAGACAATACAAAAATCATTTTTAACGAGGTCTGTAAGCCTTTTATTGTTCCTGTTTTTCTTCCCAATGTCGGATGTCCCCATCAGTGCGCTTTCTGTAACCAGACCGCTATAACAGGTAAAAAGCAAAAAACAATTTCCACTGAAAAACTTGGTTCATACATTAATGAGTTTTTAGGCTATAAAGGGCCGCGGAGGAAAAGGGTTCAGATTGCATTTTACGGCGGAAATTTTTTAGGACTAAAGCGGGATTACATCTGCTCATTACTTTACGAGGCGTCAAAGTTTGTAAACCAGGGGAAAGTTGACAGCATAAGGTTCTCCACGCGTCCTGATACCATAGACAATGAGCGGCTTGATCTTTTGAAAGAATTTCCGGTTGCAACAATTGAACTCGGGGTCCAGTCTATGGATGACAATGTGCTGACAATGTCAAGACGGGGACATACCTCTCTTGACACGGAACAAGCTGTTTGTTTGTTAAAAAAACGAAATTTTGAAATTGGACTGCAAATGATGGTGGGGCTGCCAGGTGATGACGAGGCAGGGGCTCTTGCTTCAGGCTGCCGGATAGCAGAACTTTATCCGGATTTTGTTAGAATTTATCCCACGCTGGTTCTTGATAAAAGCCCGCTTGCCGGCTGGTATAGAAAAGGCGAATATACTCCATTGTCCCTTCAGCAATGTGTAACCCTTGTAAAAAGGCTTTACCTGCTATTTAGAGAAAAAGGAATTAATGTAATCCGCATGGGGCTTCAGGCTTCGGAAAGCCTGTCAAAAGGATCGACAATTCTGGCAGGGCCGTATCACCCTGCTTTTGGTGACCTTGTATATTCTGAGATATTTCTTGATAAGGCCGTATCTATACTGGAATCAAAAACGGATTTACATGATATGATTTCAATAAGGGTGAACCCGAAAAATATTTCCAAAATGAGGGGCTTAAAAAACAGGAATATCGAAATTCTTAAAACAAAATTTCATATCAGATCAATTGAGATTGTCCCCGATATAACGCTTGTAGAGAACATGCTGGAAATTGAGTAGAAACTGTTTCAGTTGTTATCCTCAGACAGGCGCACCACTTTCAACCTAATCCCTGACCTCCGACCTCCGACTTCCGATCTCCGATCTCCGATCTCTGATCCTTACATGTCTGATTTATAAAACTGTTCAGGCCCTGTTATAGAATCCGGTTTTTTTGTATATTCTGTTGGAACCGTTCCTTCCTTGAAGCATTCAAAAATTGTCTTTTTGGACCCAGCGCCAGGCAGCAGACCTGTTTGGGCATCTATTTTTGAAAACACAACACCTTTTGGCGCCTGAAAAACCCTGACAGGTTTATTTTTAAGTATTTTTTTCATGAAACCGAGCCATACAGGGCTTGCCGCCCTGGAGCCTGTTTCCGACTTCCCAAGGCAATTTTCATCATCAAAGCCCACCCAGGTTCCTGTAATATAATGTGGTGTATATCCCACAAACCAGGCGTCATGCAGATTATTAGTTGTGCCGGTTTTGCCTGCAGCCGGCCTGTTTAACGCCCGCACCCTGTGGCCGGTTCCGTGTTTGACCACACTTTCGAGAAGGCTTGTCATGATATAGGCCGTGCTTTCATCTATCGCCTTTTTCTTTTCAGGCTTTATTTCTTCTATAATATTTCCATCCCGGTCGACAATTTTTGTAATAAAGACAGGTTCCACAAGATAGCCGAGGTTGGCAAAAACTGAGAAAGCCCTGACCATTTCAAGCAGGGACACGCCTGAAGATCCAAGAGCTATCGAAAGATTTCTGCTCAATTTTGAGGTGATACCGAGTTTTTTAGCGTAATCTATGGCATAGTCTATGCCTATATCCCTTAAAATCTTAATAGTCACAACATTGCGCGATTTTGCAAGAGCATTGCGGAAAAGGGTGGGGCCGTAAAATTTTTCTCCATAGTTCCTGGGTTTCCAGGTAAAGTCACGCTCCGTATCCTGGAAAACAATGGGGGAATCAATTATCATGCTTGCAGGCGTATATCCCTTGTCAAGCGCGGCCGCATATATTATTGGTTTAAAAGCCGAACCTGGCTGTCGTCTTGATTGAATGGCTCTGTTGAACTGGCTTTTCCGAAAATCCAGGCCTCCTATCATTGCCTTTACAAGACCTGTTTTGTTTTCAATACACAATAAGGCAGCCTGAACATCCGGTTTCTGTTCAAGGGCAAGCTCCCATATATCTGAATCCGCTGATTTACCTTTAATTTTAGTCAGAATAATATCCCCTGTTTTCAGAGCATCTCCTGGATGTTCGAGCCTGCGTTCATAGTAGGGGACCTCGGGGTCTGGTTTTTTTGCCCAGCGCATATCGGCAATTTTTATTATACCCTGGTCATTTCCTATGCGAACAGTTGCAGTATTATTAATGTTATCAATCGAGATTACAACGCCGGTGACGATTTTTCCTTCTGCGACAGGATCTTTATCCAGCTCATTTTGGATTTCTTGTGAAAAGGCTTCAATTTCTTCCATAGCAATATGATTTAAAGGCCCCCTGTAACCCTGACGTTTATCAAGGCTTTTTAAGCCTTTTTCTATTTCAGCCCGGGCTGTTTGTTGCATCTCAAGGTTCACGGCCGCATAAATTTTCAGCCCTTCTTTGTATAAGGTGTCAGGGCCATATTTTTTTTCAATATAACGTCTTATATGCTCTGTATAAAAAGGAGCTTCCTGGATAAACCAGTTGCGCCTCGGCTTTATATCAAGCTTTGTATTTATGGCTTCCGTGGCTTGAATATTGGTTATATAGCCTTCGGCAACCATTCGATTTAAAACATATATCTGGCGCTGTTTTGCTTTTTCAGGATATCTGAAAGGGGAATATCGGCTGGGAGCCTGGGGCAATCCAGCCAAAACAGCGCATTCGGCAAGGTTAAGCTCTCTGACAGGTTTCCCGAAATAGTTCTCGGAAGCCGCTTCCACTCCATATGCCCCATGCCCTAAGTATATTTGATTTAAATACAAAAAAAGGATTTCTTCTTTTGAAAATCTTTTGTCAATGCGGTATGCGAGGATTGCTTCTTTAATTTTACGCGTGTAGCTTCTTTCAGGTGTTAAAAAGAAAGATCTTGTAACCTGCTGTGTAATAGTGCTGCCGCCCTGGACAATGGTTCCTGCTTCGAGATTTTTTAAAAAAGCTCTGACAATGCTGAAAAAATCTATTCCTTCGTGTTTTAAGAATCTTGCATCTTCTGCCGCGATAAACGCATCAATCATCACCTGCGGGATATTGGATAAAGGAACCACAATTCTGCGTTCTTTATAAAATTCGGCAATCTTTCTGTTATCATCGGAAAAGACCGTTGTGGTCACCGGAGGACGGTAGTCTGTTAGAGAAGATATTTGAGGGAGATCCTCACACAGGTAGAAATAAATGCCGACAATTGAAAACCCTCCGGATATTATAAGAAAAAGAATTGACCAGAAAAGGAATCTGATAATTTTCAAGAAATAGCTTCCCTGCTTTTGCCTGGCGCGTTTTTTTAATATCTGAGAGGCGCTTTTAAGTTTAGTCATAATCTCATGTTCAAGGTTCAGGGTTCAAGGTGAAATATAACATAACGCTACTATTAGGGCCTTCGACCACCTTTAGCCAATGGCTAATAACCCCACAATAGTCAAAAGTAAAGCGAAGCTTTTTAGGGCTCTTCAACCGTGAACCCCGCCTCAGGCGGGGCTCAACCTAAGGGTTCGCACAAAAATAACTTCACATTTTAAGCGCCGATGCATCCCGCCTGGCTGCGTTGCGAAAGCTCGGAATATGCCTGATATTCCTGCGCTTTCGCGCCTTGCCAGCCGTGCGCCTCAACACTTAAAATT
>JAYENE010000060.1:0-5396 GCA_034721935.1 Thermodesulfobacteriota bacterium | reverse complement strand
GGGAAAGTTCAAAGCTAAATGATAACAAAAATGAAAAATACTTATTCAGCGGGTGTTGATATAGGCTCCACAACAGCCAAGGTAGTAATATGCGACAACAGCGGCAATATGATTTTTTCACGCTACTATCGTCATAAAGCAAGGACCGAGGCGGTTGCGCTGGAAATATTGGAGGAAGCCCTCAAGGAATCAGGTAATATCGAAGTTAATCTAACAGTTACAGGCTCAGCAGGCATGGGGCTTGCCGAGACATATAATCTCCCGTTCCTCCAGGAGGTGGTAGCTTCAGCGCGCTTCATAAAGGATGTATATCCTGATGTCAGAACCTTTATTGAGATAGGAGGAGAAGACTCCAAAATCATCTTTTTTGATGATCATTTTCGTCCTGACATGAGAATGAACGGCAGTTGTGCCGGAGGCACAGGGGCATTTATTGATCAGATGGCTGTGCTTCTCGATGTGCCTGTCTCTGAATTTAACGCGCTGGCTGAAAAGGCTGTATCCATTTATCCCATTGCTTCCCGTTGCGGTGTCTTTGCCAAGACCGATATTCAGGCCTTATTAAGCAGGGATGTTTCCAGAGAAGATGTAGCTGCTTCTGTATTTCACGCGGTTGCCATTCAGGTAATAACCGCTCTTTCGCGTGGTCACGACATCAAAAGCAAGACACTCTTTGGCGGCGGTCCGTTGAGCTTTTATCCTGAGCTAAGACGGGCGTTTGTTAAAGTTCTCGCGATAAAAAATCCAAACGACCTGATTATTCCCGACCGCCCTGAGCTCATCCCTGCCATGGGTGCGGCGCTGCTCCATGATGATCAACAGCATCCGATAAAGCTCAAAGACTTGCTGGTCTTATCCAAAACCAAATATCTCACGAAAACAAACAAGGCTTCCAAAAGGCTTCCACCCCTCTTTGAAAGCAGAGCTGAATTTGAATCATGGCAGGAAAAGCATCTTAAGAATCCGGTGCCCAGGGTCGCTCTGGACCAGGTAAAAGACAAAGACCTTTTTCTGGGCATAGATTCCGGCTCTACTACTACAAAGATAGTTCTTGCTGACGACAGGGAAAGATTTGTCATTGGTCATTACCGGCCCAATAACGGCAATCCTATCCAGGCTGTAAAAGACGCTTTGTCTGAATTTGCAAAAAAATTCAAAAAGGCCGGCTTCCAGCCACGTATTATCAGGACAGCCGCAACCGGTTACGGTGAAGACCTGATTAAAGCAGCTTTTGGTTTGGATGACGGCGTGGTGGAAACCATGGCGCACTATCGTGCGGCCAGACGTTTTGATAATGATGTTTCTTTTATTTTAGATATTGGCGGCCAGGACATGAAAGCGATATATATCCGGGATCATGCTGTATCAGATATACAGGTCAATGAAGCGTGTTCATCCGGATGCGGTTCATTTCTTGAGACGTTTGCCTCTTCACTGGGATACAGCATTGCGGATTTTGCCAAAATAGCGTGCGAGAAAAATGCTCCATTTGATCTGGGAACCAGATGCACTGTTTTTATGAACTCAAAGGTCAAGCAGGCATTGAGCGAAGGAGCAACAGTTGCTGATGTTTCAGCGGGACTTGCTTATTCGGTAATTAAAAATTCTATTTACAAGGTTCTCAAATTAAGAGATGTCGAGGTCTTAGGGAACAGAATTGTTGCCCAGGGGGGAACATTTCGCAATCCCGCTGTATTACGCGCGTTTGAACTTCTGCTTAACAAAGAGGTTGTTCGTCCTGATATTCCGGCGTTAATGGGAGCTTATGGGGCAGCCATCACAGCCCTTAATAACCATCGCTTACGTCCTGGTGAATCAAAAAGATTTACCGGCCTTGAAAATGCTTCTGATTTAAAAATCGATTTCACCAAAAAAGAAATAGAGTGCAATGGCTGCGAAAACAGGTGCGCTGTCATGAAACTTACATTCGCCAATGGGAACAAGTTCTTTACGGGCAACCGGTGTGAACGGCATTTTAGTAACAGCGCCGGAACAAAAGACAGGGGAAGCAATTTAATAGCACAAAAATTACAACTCCTGTTTGATCGTCAAATGGAACCTGAACGCGATCCGATCATTACCTTTGGCATCCCGCGCTGTTTGAACATGTATGAAAACTTTCCTTTCTGGTCTGCTTTTTTGACTGCATGCGGTTTTAAGATCGTTCTTTCTTCTCCATCTAATTTCAAGCTCTTTGAAAAAGGAGCCTCAACAGTAATGTCGGAGAATATCTGTTTTCCCGCCAAACTCGCACACGGGCATATTTTTAACCTTTTAGAACGTAAAGTGGACAGAATCTTTTATCCGATTGTGGTTCATGAAAAAAAAGAATACCAGGATGTCCTGAACAGTTTTAACTGCCCTGTTGTTACCGGATATCCGGATGTTGTGAAAAGCGCAATCGACCCAAAAGGAAAATACAAAATACCTTTTGATAATCCAGCTTTCAGCTTTCGGGATGACGAGTTGTTAAAAAAGCAGCTTTATATTTTTTTCAGGCAATTTGGCATTGACTACGGAACTGTTGCAAAGGGCGTGAAGCTGGGATTTGCCGCTCAAAAGAAATTCAAGAAAAACTTAATGACAACGGCTGCCTCTCTGATAAATGAGGCCGAAAACAAAGGCCGGACAGTTATTGTCCTGGCAGGTCGGCCTTATCATATAGACCCGCTTATCAACCACGGCATTCCGGAACTCTTAACATCTATGGGGGTCGATGTTATAACCGAAGACGCTGTTCCGATGGATAAAAATCAGTCCCTTGCCGATGTTGACGTTCTTACCCAGTGGACATACACCAACAGACTCTATGCCGCCGCAGGCTGGGTCGGCAAAAACCATCGGGCGGAATTGATCCATCTTATTTCTTTCGGTTGTGGCCTTGATGCTGTGTCTGCCGATGAAGTAAGAGATATCCTCAAGGGGTATGGAAAAATTTACACATCGATCAAGATGGACGAAATATCAAATCTGGGCGCGGTCAGGATCAGACTGCGTTCCATGCTGGAAGCGGTTAAAGAAAATGCGGGCAGATCCCGGTGCGCAAAACACAGGGAAAAGAAGACAACCAGTGTCTTCGTGCCAAAAGACAGAGATAGAACTCTTATTGCCCCCTATTTTTCTCCATTTTATTCTCCGCTTCTTCCCGCGGCTTTCAGGCCTTTGGGATATCGACTCGATGTATTGCCGCCACAGGATAAGGCCTCTGTGGAATACGGCCTTAAGAATATTAATAACGATATGTGCTATCCGGCAGTTCTTGTTGCAGGGGACATAATCAAGGCATTTCAATCCGGCAGGTATGATCCAAAGAAGACATCGATAATTTTAACCCAGACCGGCGGCCAGTGCAGGGCATCCTCTTATGTTTCGCTTATCAGAAAAGGGCTGACTGATGCAGGGCTGGAAAATGTTCCGATAATTGCTATATCTAATGAAGATATAAATCCTCAGCCTGGATTTATTATTGATAAAAAGGAACTGATCAAACGAATGGCTCTGGGCATAATTTTCACTGATCCTTTGACTCAGATGTACCTGTCCACTGTAGTGAGGGAGGATAACCGGGGCGACTCAAAGGCCTTACACACCAGATATCTTTCGGAAATGGAAACAGGTATTGAAAAGGCGGATTATCATTACCTTCTTAACCTGCTGAAAAACGCGGTAACAGACTTTAACAGCATTAAAGTTTCAGATCAGCCTGTTCCCAGAATAGGAGTGGTGGGCGAAATATTTGTTAAATACAATTTTTTTTCCAATGGAAACATCATAGAGTGGCTCTCTGACCAGGGGGTGGAAGTGGCGCTTCCCTGTTTGCAGAACTTTTTTACCCAGAGGTTTGTTAATGAAGATTTTGATCAAAAGACATTTTTTAAACATTCTATTGTTGACAGCCTCAAACATAAGCTGCTCTATATTTATACAAGATATCATCTTTATCAGATAGAAAGGGTCATGCAGCAATTTCGTTTTTACAGAAAGCCTTTTAACCTGAAAGATCTGGCTGAAATCACGAGCGAAGTGGTCAGCCTGGCTAACCGCTTCGGCGAGGGATGGCTTTTGACTGCTGAGATGATTGCCATGCTCAATGAAGGGATCGGCAATATCGTCTGTCTTCAGCCGTTCGGTTGTATTTCAAATCATATTACAGGAAGAGGCATGGAGAAAAAACTCAAAGAAATATTTCCCCATCTGAATCTGCTTTCGCTCGACATGGACGCGGGGGCAAGCGAGGTAAATATTTTAAACAGGCTGCATTTTATAATCATTGCAGCGAGAGAAGAAATGAAGTATAAGGTTGAAGTGACAGATAGACATGCAACGGCCTGGCGGTTTCCCAGCTTCCGCATTTGGCCAAGAGATACGGCTATTTTTGACAATTATGTGTCGCTGGAGATCGAGAAAGCAAAGGCATGGGTATCAGGGTTGAATTTGTGGAAAAAAGCGAGTGATCTTATACGGAAATAATTGAGAAATATAGCATCCTTCATTTACCAGTTTACACTTTTTTCGAAAAAGCGTGTATTCTCGAATAGAATGTCGATGTCGAAACTGGAAATTTGAAATTCGAAATTAGGTAATGCAACTACATTTTTGTGTTTTTCCCAATTTCAAATTTCGAGTTTCAAATTTGATGAACTCGTAAAAAGTCGTCACTCCGGTGAAAACCGGAGTCCAGATTCTCTGTAACTACTTGAAACGACTGGATAGCGCTAAAGCTTCACTACGTGCCCGGCTTTCGCCGGAATGACGGAAAACGGTATTTTTCGACTTTTTACGAGACCATCAAATTTTATTGTCAACATACAAGATTAACAAAGTATAAACTACTTTTGACTTGTTGTGAAGGATGCCGGAAATATCAACATCAATCTAAGGGATAAGGAGGTATGAATCATGTCAGAAAATCAGATGAAAGATCGTATTGTAGAAGAGTTGAAGAAGGCCAAAGAAGCCGGCAAGATCACCATGGAAAAGGTGAGTGAAATTGTAAGGGATGCGGTATCTGCTGACGTAGCTGAAACCAGGGGACGTATTGAGGATATACGCACTATTGTCAAAAATGCTGTAACTGCTGCGGTGGAAGGCTTAAAGGAGGCTGAAGCAGATGTAAAAGAGACTGTAAAAGGAGCAGTAGAAGGCGCCATTGCCGGCGTTCGCAGCCGCGAAGATCAGGCAGTGGAGGCCATCAGGGATGAACTCCGGAAGCTCGAAAAACGGCTCGAAGATGAGAAGACGGAGTTGGCGCAAGGTCTCAGAAAAGGCCTGGAAGGGGCAAAAGAGGCAGGCGCTGCATTGCCGGAAGATGTCAAAGAGAGGGTTGAATCCGCTGTATCCGACATCAAACTGAAAAGTACAGAGCTGTTAGGTCTGACCAGTCAGACTGTTAAAGA
>JAYENE010000059.1:0-5423 GCA_034721935.1 Thermodesulfobacteriota bacterium | reverse complement strand
GTGCTCGGACTTCTTACAAGTTCCTGCCTGAGGTACAAAAGATAGTTTTCAACTTCCTCCTGATCGATCTTATCCGGTGATTTGTTGCAGTACTTTGCAATGCCTGAAACAGCGGCTACATAAGCTTCCTGCGTTTTTGGGGAAATTTCCCTGAGTTGCATTGCCCTGATCATTTTTTGACGCAATTGTGACATGATATACCTTCTTGATTAAGAGTAATAGAAAATAGCCTTAAGCCGGAGGTATATATAATACGATCAGGGGGTATATGGGAGGTATTAAGTAAAGAGTTGAAATTACGGGACGTTAACTGCCGCGTAGCGGTTTAGTCCAACGACCAAGCTGAGGGGCTGAGCAACGATAACCGAAAAACTATGATAAAGGTAAAAACTACCACTCAAATACTGCCTTCCAAAAGCGGCACGGCTTTGCCCAGTCCTTCTCCAGCGCCTGGTTCTACACTACAGATCATAACTTTGTTACTGTTTAGCAACGAATATGCGCATGCGTGAGATGCTGAGACCGCCGCATAATCCGCAATTGCTATTTAGCGCCTGAGAAAACCCTTAGCAAAATTACACAATTTCTTAACTGCTCTGGCTTTTGGCACCATGTACACTGGATTGTTCGCAATTACAGACTGGCTCCTCTTTTCTATGCTGCCTTAGCTATTCCAATAGGAGCAGGGGCACCCTGCAAGAGGCCTTGAGTACTGAGATCTTCATCAATGTCTGGCCAGTGGATCCCGTATCCCGCTCCGGCTATGCGCCAGTTTGCCAGCTGCTCAGACGTCGCATGTAGCAGACGTGGGTACCATACCAAGGGAACCGTTATGGTTCGTCCATCGAAAAGATCAACACCGAGTGCGTCATCAGTAACGCGCAAATCTCTGACTCGTTCACCTGCTTTAGGTTCCAAAGTAGTCATTCCATGCCTCCAATAATTCCTTCCGGTACTCTGAAGTAAGTGTTTCCAATTTCCTCAGTTCCCTTGCTGGAAACCCGAGATTGTACGCTAAAGCCACAGGACTAAGCCAGAACTTGGCTGAAAAGGAGTCCCTGTCAATGTGTACATGTGGCGGCTCGTGCAGGTCGTGACTGACAACGTAGAACCTGTACGGTCCTTTTCTTAAGACTGCTGGGGACATTTTACTATTCCTTGGCAATTTTTTTTTAGCGAACAACCAAGTTCACCGGCAATCACTAGAACGTAAAGCTGAGGGGCTGGGCAACGATAATCAAAAAGCGGCACAGCTTTGCCCAGTCCATCTCAAGCATCTGGTTCGGCATTTTCTATAAATGTCTTATTTCAATGTCGCCGAATTTGTCCCTTAGATATTCTGCGACCAAGCGACGATGACATTGTTCAGGAGTAGGCTCACTGCATAGCAAACAAGAATTATTTAACTCTTCTGCTGTTATTTTTTTTCAATTGTGCGCTCTTTTATCAGTCTACTGAAACGCCTTACATACTCATTCCAATCGATTTGTTTTTTCTTGTATGCATCCAATATCTCTTTTGTTGGAGCGAAAATTGGCATGTGTTTATAGTCACAATCGCAAAGTTCTCTAAGAAAAAAGATCAGATCATCTCGCTTTGCGAACCCAGCAAGTTGGGAAACATTATTTAGCCGGATATCAATGAGTTTTGTAACACCTGCCTTTTATAATTTCGAAAAAAAAGTCTGCGCGTTTTTCTTTGTAAAGCCTATGGTATATAATGTATTTTTTGGCATTTTTATTGCCCCCAATTCTCATTTGATGGTTCAGCTATTTCATAGGCTATCTTCTCCCCTTGCCGACAATATGCATCCTCTATCCGTTGTTGTTCGTTGCGAAAAAGCTCGGGTTGATCTAAGTTGAATAATTTCATTAACCTATTCTCACTGTCCCCATGCTCATCAATTCTGCCATTACATAAAATATGTTGGATTTTTATCCCTGCTGTCAGCAGATTCCGACAAACTAAAATAGTTCTATGGCACGTGATTGGATCTTTTTCCGCACACATGAGAGCTATGCGAAATTTCTCCATACCTTTTTTGATTCGTTCCAACCCCTCTTTGAATTTTGATTTTTTTGCCACAAGCTTATAGTCAACTTTCCCGTTTACGTAACAAGATGGGTCTTCAACTCTTGCTCCGCAGTAATCTCCTAAAAACACATAGGCTATTTGGTTGACTTTTAGAAAATCTTTTAGAGTTTCTCTGTTAAATTCTGATTTAAACTGACTATAAGGCGATGAACGTACATCAACTAGAGCAGATATTTTATACTTCTTTAAAATATTAACGAAAGTATCAAGAGTGTATGGGGCATACCCTATGGTATATATGGTTTTTTTGTTAGGATTCATTTCTTAAATGTAAATTACCCCTGCTATTAATTTTGAGTGCCAATTATTATGAACAACCGCAAGAGAAATTGTTAGGTAAAGATGCCGAATTCTATCAAGTATTCGATTGTTATTTCGGTATATTGTTTCAAATTTTATATCTGTAACTGGCAAATCATACTCAACAGAATTGTGATCGAAATTCATTCTAAGGAACGGGGACGAATTAACTTCCACAAGTAGGCGCATAGATTTGGGTCAAATTTGTTCGATCTCAGATCGCAAAAGTTGATGGAATAGCAGGCTATTTCAAGATTTTTGTGATTTGAGGTCGGGCAAAGGTGGCCTGAAGCTGTGATGCATAGTTGGGGAAGTTATTTCGTCCCCGTTCCTAAGTTAGTTGTTTTCGGGCTTAATAAACACATTATATCTATGAACCTAGATAAAAAACCAATGAATGATCTATGAAATTTACATCATCTTCGTGAACAGCCTTTCCTTTGTTACCGAAAAGCGTATTGGTGTCGCATGTTAATTTGTCCAAATTGGTACTGGCGAGTTTGATAGAAGACACTTTTTTACAGAATTTTTAGCAAAATACACATTTTCTGTTTGGTAACCGGAAGAGCAATGGGCAACAAGGTCAAATTCGACAACATCAAGCAGGGCTATATTTTGCGCTATCATTGCAGGGAATTCACCGTGTTCAGTTTTTGAAACAGGTCGAAGCCATTTAGGCTTAGAATTTGAAAGAATGATTTTATAGCCTGCTGAGCTTTCACCAACCTCTATGCCAGCCACACACCTTTCATTAAGTTTTTTAGAATTAGCTAAGCATATAATTTTTATTGCCATTTTACCTCCCATGTACTGCTGCCGACATAGATTAGACGGCCTAATAGCCGTAGTTAATCACGGCTAATTGCCGCTACAAAATTAGAAAATATAAACAGTACAGTGTATTGGTACTAACAGTTATTACATATTGAAATGTAAAATACGGCTAAAATGCAGCCTATTTCCAATATGCGGCTGCTTTGCTGTATAGCGCTTTTTTGTAAACTTTCTAACATGGCGCTATTAAAGAGAAGTTAATGTGATTGAGGCATATATTGATTTTGGAAATGCGCATAAGAGAAAAAAGTGTTATATTCTAAAATCTAATGCGTGTTTGCAATAAACAACATGACAGATATTTACCAAATAAATATAATTTTATTATGCATATTACCAATAATTTGTCAATATTTATAGGTAACTGATTATTAACAATAAAACGGTGTTAAAGATGAAACTGTTGTGGAAATTGTGGATGCAGAGATGATTGAAGATAAAGAATGCCACTATGGGCAAAACTCCAGCAGGTAAAGATCCATCACAAGACCCCACTAAATATATGGGCGTTGTCCCTTGCCTTCGCCAAGAATTGCTGCTTTCTTCTGATAAAGATCTATTAAATCATCTCGACTTGGACTTCGGACAACGCCGGAACAAGAGGCTGTCCTGCGCCGTCCGGCGGAGGTGTGCCATAGATCACTGACAGAGTTTATCATGGACAGCGCATACCAGGCCGCCGAAAACGCCCTGCTGGATCAGCGAATGTTCATGGTCTCCGGCAAACGATATCAGACTCTGCTTGATCTACTGGATCGTCTCGCTGAAGAAAACATCGGGTTGCGGGATTTGTTCTCCAGACCTGCACCTTGGTATGAGCAATGTCCCTGATTTCCCCAGAAGCGCTGAATCGTGGACATTGTGTTTCACCCTTTGACTGCGGCAAGCCGGCCCTGAATGACTGGTTGGTTCGTCATGCGCGCCAGGCGCAGGCCAGCGGCTCAGCCAAGACATTTGTAGTAGCTGATAGTGACCGGATTGTTGGATACTTCAGCCTGACCGTCGGACAGGGAGACACGTTGGAAGCTCCAGAGCGCATCAATAATGGGGGCAATACCCTACTTGAACACAGGAGAAATCTACACATCAAGGATTGCCATTACTGGAAATCGCCAGCTCTACCTGCCAATAGAAATTCAAATAACCCAAAACCCAATAACCTCAATAAGGAAAGCCTGACCCCAGATTGACCATAGGTGGAGTAGAAGAATTCGGGCTGTCATTTTCATGGGGATTTGTTCATAAATGAACTTCTGCCGCCAAAATTAATCTTGTTCAAAGGTCTCTTAAAACAAGTTAACAAGTAACCAACGTCCCAGTATGCTTCCCATGCTTAAAAGATAGTTATTTACTGATTTATGGACGTCCCGCAAGTCCCCTATACTCATATCCGACCAGTCTGACAGCCTGCCTGTAGAGGAGACTGATTTCTGGAAGGAAATGCAGTCAAACCGGATTGGGAATCTTTTTGCAGGCGCTCGGCTTAAGGCTGGCTTAACACAGGCACAACTTGCCAAAGAACTCGGTATTCGACAAAACATGATCAGTGATTATGAAAGAGGAAAACGGAGGCTTTCTCCATCGATGGCCAAGCGCATAGCCAAATTTCTTCGCATTAAAGTCGATAGACTTTCCTGATTCAGGCTGGGGTAGAAACTGCTGGACAATATGTACCAAAAAAAGTATACTAAATTCAATGGTAAAGATACCGAAAAAAATTAAGGTGCGTTTTTTTAAAAACAAAATCGGAAGACAACCCGTAAGAACCTGGTTGCTAAAACTGTCTAAAAACAGAAGAAAGTCAATCGGTGAAGATATAAAGGCGGTGGAATTAGGGTGGCCGATTGGAATGCTGACAGTCAAGCCACTTGGAAATAAATTATATGAAGTCAGGACAAACTTAGATGATGGGACTATTTCTCGTGTTTTCTTTTCAGTTTACAGGAATTTAATGATTCTTCTTCA
Source organism: Thermodesulfobacteriota bacterium (assembly GCA_034721935.1). Lineage (GTDB taxonomy): Bacteria > Desulfobacterota > Desulfobacteria > Desulfobacterales > ETH-SRB1 > Desulfaltia. The sequence goes on along the minus strand of JAYENE010000059.1, from coordinate 230 downwards.
CGGATTTATAAAAAAATCAAAAAAAACACCCAGAAAAGATTTAGATTTAGCAAGAAAAAGATTAAAAGAGTTTATTGATAGCCAAGATTTAAGAGGTGACAAAAATGAATAAAAAACATATAGGCGACAGTTTTGATGATTTTTTAAAAGAACAAGGTATATTTGAGGAAATTGAAGCAAGAGCTTTTAAAAAAGTCATTACAATACAAATTCAAAAAGAAATGCAAAAA
>JAYENE010000058.1:0-5433 GCA_034721935.1 Thermodesulfobacteriota bacterium | reverse complement strand
TATCATACTCCTCTGGTTCGACATCCGGCGATTTTGCCAACACCGATAGCAATTTCTCCCGATTACCCCGCTTGGCTCTTTTTCCCAAATAGTCCAAGGCATTCAACAAGGCTATCTTTTCGGCAATGGCAATCGTGACAAACTGATTCATTGAAACACCTTCTACTTTGGCGACATCTTTTAAATCACCGTACATTGACTTTGGGAGTCTTAAACTCATCATACTCATTTCAATTCACCTATCTCCTGCAAAAATGCTTTTGGCGTGACTACTTTCAACCCAAATTTTTCTGCACCAACAAAGTCTTTTCGGTTGTACGTTACAATGTAACTGCACCTTGCAGCTATCGCCAATTCCAATACCAATTCGTCTCCTGCATCACAGAGTTGAGGACGCCACAAAAAGTGAATTTTATGGTGATGCGATAAAGCGCATAAAGCATCAATCAAATCAGTCACATCTTCTTGAGTTAATCCCAAAACATTGCTTTGGCGACAAAGTACATCCTCATATTCGAGTGCTAACGACACAGACAGATGGATTTCAAAGCACCCTGTGCCAATTAGAGACATCAATTTTGCCGAAGCACCTCTTTTGGAACGTTGAGCAGAGATGATAACGTTGGTATCAATAACTATGCTTGGTATTTTCATAGTGACATTATAAACGATATTGAATACAATATCAAGTCTCCTAACTTGTTGTCCTTGTCCAATCTTTGATTCTGGTTTGGACTGCGGCGGCTAACGTCTCCGCATCACCTACAAGCAGGGAAATGGGCATTTGTAAATGCTTCATTTTACTCAAATTTGGCAAATGTTACAGCCGTCCGACCCTGCTTGTTAGAGTGTATGCGGTTGTTATGATTGCTTTTCTTCAGTGGCTGCTGTCCAATGCTGATAAGAATGTTCCTACAAATTCGAGCAGCCTTATCTCTATTTCCGCTGTACTTTGTGTGGTTTCCCCGATAACCATATTAAGAGAAGTGGTGACATCCACTACTGGGACTTTTCCTTCCCTTCGACGAACTATGGTTTCACTTATTTCTGTGGGAACGCGTAACGATTTGGCGACATGCTTTAATACCGTAAGTACTTCATCCAGCTTTCGCTTGCTAGGGGTCACACGGAAAAGGAACCTGTTCAGCATTCCTGGTGAGACAAATACATCAGTAGCCAGAGACGTCGGGCTTTGGGAGAAATAGAGTTCAACAATTGAGCCTGTGCCGACTTTCCATCCTAATTGACTTGCGAAAGACCTCATGCTACTCCATAACTTGGCAAAATTCTTGCGATTCCTCGAGTTTTCTTCAGGATCTGGCCCTGAAAGCTCACCAATAATGGGGTGAGGCGGGGTAAAACCCAGTGTCTCAAAACCTTCTTTGATCCAGGCGACAAACTGATCATCGGATTGAGCGATAATGTTGTAAAAATCCCTCCATAGAAAGAGTTCTTTTTTGGGCGGTTTTATGTATTTTGGATTCTCTAATACGGCTTGAGCCGGAGACTTCCAAGACGACCGAACGTAAACCAGCCCATCGATTGGTAGGGCTAAATATCTTTCGAGTTGTAATCGATCATCTGGTTCTGATCCCTGTGTTTCAAGAGCGTCAATCTTGTGTTCACATATGACAATGTGCCCGTCGGCCAAGGTTAGCCGCATGTCTGGACAACAGTTAGTGTGATCGTACAAAACTTGCGTTTCTACCTTTTCGATAACAGGGTTTCTCCATCCGTTTTCTTGAGCATAACGACCGAAAACGAGTTCAGCATATGCGTTGCGCACATGTTCATTGAGCGTTAACGCAGCAGCAAAGAATTCCGTGAGGTGATCTTCTTTTGACTGGGTCAGTGCCCGTGTTGACCAGAATAGATTCATTTAGTCTTAATCATCAAGCTGAGTGGCGGGCGTCTTTTTGCCCGTCCATCTCAAGCGCCTGGTTAGCGATTTCTTTCGGTACATCAAAAAACCCCAACTGGCCCCGATATGGAATAAAAACGATTGATTGCGAATCAATGAGAACGAACCCCCGGGGGCCAAAGAAAAAAGGGCTCGGATGATAATCGACAACTCTTGATTTTCCAACAAATCCGCCGTACTGAAATACATCTCTATGGGGTAACTCAGCGGTAAACAAGTTTCTATTATCAAGTAGCCATCTATAGCCCTCATGATAAAATTTTTTCCCGGCATGGATTAAAAACTGTTCGGTAAAACGAGTTGGCCACGTCCTGTTTTCAACCGGCTTTCCGTGGAGTATTGCCCACGCCCACGGCTGTTGAATCGATAATGCTTTCATGTTCGGCCTCGTATCGCTAACGTCGCTTTTCAGCGGGCGCGGCTTTTTTGCGCTCCGCTGCAAAAGCTTTGTTATGCTTTTGTATCTTTTTGGATTTCAAGCAATTCAACTTTTTGCTTTTCTAATGATGAAAGTTTTCTTTTAAGACTATTTATTTCTTTGTTAATTTTTCGCAACTTATGCTTGATCTCTTGTTCTTTTACCTCTTTGTTTCCGTGTAGCTTTGTTGCTAATGCCTCAACTTCGATTCGAAGTACTCTGAAATATGGATTACCATGAGCATAATTTTGTCGGAATTGCAATTTACCCGCTTTCATTGCATCAATTATTTCTTTTTCTGTAAGGCCGAATTCCTTACATGCATTTTTGTGGCTTAACGTCCCACCTTGCTTGACCCACTGAGATTCTGACATTTAATACTATCCAATTTTATTGAGCATAACGTGCCTTTTTGCGCTTCGCTGAAAAGCCACGTTATGCGTAACGGTTATGTTAATTTTACTGTAACGAAATACGTAGCATTTGAATGACTTGTAATCAATGTCATAATACCTTCATTTTTATAGTCATATTTATCTATCATTTGTTCTAATTCATTATGCGAAGCTGGGGCATCAAATATATCAAGTATTTCTTCTTTTTTTCTGTAATCATGGTTAGTTGGAAGTCGTTTTTCAATGACATCACTTGCGTAAACTAACAAGGCACCTCTACCCATTGAAAGAAAGCACTCTTTATATAACTTTGAAAGCTGCGCTAAGGGTTCGGCAAAAAATAAGTTCGCAATTTCAGGTGTTGAGGCGCTCGGCTGACAAGGCGCGAAAAAGCATGAATATCAAGCATATTCAGAATTTTCGCAACGCAGTCAGGCGGGATGCATCAGCGCCTGAAATGTGAAGTTATTTTTTGTCGAGCCCTAAGTTTGAATCAAGAACGGATAATGCTTTATCTCTTTGATTAATTGCTGACATGTTGTTTATAATTCCATTTTACCTTCGTCGTGTTTTGATCGTCGTTTATTCGTGATACGCATAACGCCGAAGTCACTGGCAGGAAGGGATGAAGACAGTCGCAAAATTTAAATTCAATACAAAAATATGCTTGAAAAAAAAGAAGCCGACCCTTCCTGTCAGGTGCACTGACATGTTCGCAGTTCTTTATATTGTCAGATAGTAGCGTTCCCGCAACTCACTGACATGTGAAGTGTTTTTATAATGTTGTTCCCATTCGTCCCAAAGCTCTGGATAGTTCTGATAAATGAACTTGACCGACAATTTATCAAAGTATGACGCGAAATCTTTTATTTCTGAACGATGTCTTTCGAAAATATCAAAATCTTTCCAGTTCTCCGGTTCCCAAAAAAGATATAGAAGATTTTTTCCCTTTTCTTTTTCAAAAGAAAGATTACTCATGCCAATATAATGTTTGACAAGTTGCGCAGCATCGAGATGTTGTTTTGGAAGTTCTTTGATATGGTCAATTAAATGCCAGCAGGCTTCCTCTAATTCAGGAAGGTTGCCTCTATTGTAAGTTTCACTAAAAATGCCTTTCTTTGGAGTCAAGTACTCTAAAAATTTCGATTCAACCCCTATTAACGAATGATCGTTATCAAGAAAAACATCAAGGTTTGGAGGGGTTCCTCCAAGATCAGTCGGACATTTTTTCTCAAAAGTGAGTGATTGGAAGCCTCTTTTCTCGCAAAGAAATAAATCCGACGGATTGTTTTTCCATTCAGCAAAAACATTAACTGCTAAAGCTGATGATGAGTGAAGCGCTTTAAATTTTTCCTGTAGTTCATTGCCACCGCCGCATTCTAATTCACGATAAACATCGGCTGACAATTTAATAGAAGGTAACAGATTGTTTTCAAGGCAAGAGACATAACCCTTATCAGATACTGGGAAGTCATGCCTCTTTATATATGCACGCTTTATGGCTGATTTGCATTTCGTAAGAACATTATTCATATTTCATCACATGCGAACGTAGAGTTCACCAGCACCAAAAGCTAATGATGACTTCGCATAAGCAAAGTTTACACTGATATAGCAAATACTAAAAACGCGCGGGCTTTTGGTGTCAGGTGTAACGCCTTGTTATCTGTTCTCTCTTGCTTTTCGCCACAGGAAACAGACCGCGCGAAGTCAGGTGGATTTTACGGCATGCTCTGCCACAAACTCCGCGAGAAAATCCTCCGAAAACTTATTAGCCTCACATAGTCTTATCAAAGCCTTTTTCATCGTGATTATCTCTTCTCTTACCATACCACTGAAAAACTCGTTGTTCTTCTCAAAAAACTCAAAAAGGCCAATGACGGTTATGTCCTTTGGGTGTGTAGCCAAAATCTGGAATACATTTCTCATGCGTATGACTGAAAGATTGAAGAACAGCTCAGATACATACGATTCGCTAACAACTGGATAAAAACAACACAAGCAAGAGAAAGGCATTGCTCCCAAACTCAGAAACAAGCCTCAACAAAGATTCGGCAATTCAGCCTTAGTTCTTACAAGGTCATCACTAGCTCAAATTACTATATCCACTCTGTTGTCGTGAGCTGCTTTCATGACGGCCCCTTTTTATAGAACCTTGGCGAGCTTCTACATAAAAACGCATTCATTACCAAATCTGGCCAGTTCTGCTACCTCTGCAAGGTAGCAGAAAAGTATCCAATGATAGCAATCTATCGGAAATACACATACTCGACTACAAAAATGCGCACCGCATTGTTAATATTTTGCATAGTCTTGTGTGGCATAAATCTGTTGTCAACAGTCAACACAAAAGAATTTATTGACGACGCAAGCAAAAACGTATGAATTGGCACATCTGCCACTAAACGAGAACATGCAATAATGTTTTTTGTTCCCGTTGCAAAAAGGCGATAGCAGATTCCTTTCTCTTATACTGCTAATCTCGAAAATAACGACATATGTCGCATTGCTCGTCGAAAGCAAATCGTATAGCGAAATAATTCTCGTGAAGAATGTATCTTGCTTCACAGATAACGGCAAGGATAACCTGATGAAAAAGCAAACAAAGTATGGCTAAAAAGCGAAGAAAGATCAATAAACAACAAAATTTGTAGAAACCAAAAAACGGCCAGGCTTTTTCAGTCAGAGTTCATCCTTTT
>JAYENE010000057.1:0-5479 GCA_034721935.1 Thermodesulfobacteriota bacterium | reverse complement strand
AATAATCAATAATCAATAATCAATTGTTAATAACTAATTGTTAATTAAGGATAAAAATATGCCTCAACACTTATGGGTAAAGGGCAGTCCTATCTGTCTAATCAACATATAACAATGCGCTCCACCCAACACCAGAAGCCAGGGCGTTTTTCGCTTTTGCCGTTTCAGAGCAAAACTTTGTTTTTGCCAAGTCCTCATTGGCTTTGGGTGCTGGTGAGCTTTATGTGTTTTGGGCAAATATTCCGCTTGACAGACCGTATAATATAAGTCAATATTTATAATATTAAAACAGCAATATCAATACCAGATCCCATTTTCAAAGAAGCGGAAAAGGCAGCCAAGCGCTTGGGTCTGTCAAGGAGTGAACTATACGCTAGAGCGGTAGCCGAATTTGTTCAAATCCTCAGACGTGACGGAATCAAGAGGCAACTTGACAATATCTATGCAAGAGAAGATAGCTCCATCAACTCTTCGCTGGCGAAGATGCAGTCGGCTACAGTCTTCAGGGAAAACTGGTAATGCATAGAGGTGAGATTTGGTGGACTGATCTTCCAGCCAGTGAAGGATCTGAGCCAGGATTTCGAAGACCTGTGTTCATCGTTCAAGCGAATCCCTTCAACCGAAGCAGGATTAATACTGTCATAGCTGTGGCGCTCACCAGTAATCTTCGCCTTGGCGAAGCTCCGGGTAATGTTTTCTTCCATCAGAGCATACTGACCGTTCAAATGATTCTGTTGCCAATGTCTCACAAGTCGTTACAATCGACAAGGCATATCTTGACGAATGTGTCGGTGTACTGCCTATGCGTTTTGTACGCTTAGTAGATGAAGGCTTGCGTCTTGTGCTTGATCTTTAACGTCGCTGGTACTCGACAGTCCTAAGTTCTCATAACCTATTGAAATTATTAATAGCAACAAAACCGAAGTAAAATGGTAGAAACCAATTATTTCAACAGGTTATCAAATTATAGCCCAGAAACTTTGGAGAACTTAGGACTGTTGAGTGAAGAATAATAACTGAGAAGGGAGAAAAACTATGAAAAATATTAGTGCGGTATTTTTTGTGGTGTTTTTACTGGCTATCGCTATCCCAACGCCTGTTTTATCGCAAAACCTGGATTGGCAACCAGAAAATTGTTTATTAACGCCACGTGATCAATTTGCAGGGGGTGTTATTGATGGAAAGATTTATGTCTTTGGGGGGGGGACGGAAATCCAGGACTCCCACCAGAGGGAGAAGATTTAAAATCCACTGAAGTGTTTGATCCTTGATTGAAAAAGTGTAAACTACAAAATGAAGGATGCCGTATGTTTCAGAAGTGATCGCATGAAAATATTTGTGTCAGGGCCCTTGGCTTACAGAAATGTTAATCTTACACTGCTGGATAACACGACCGACACGTAATAGCTGCATGCAGCGAGGCGTTAATGAAAGAAAGTCAACAGTAATTTTGGCAGCCGAGGATTGTGCGCGCTGTGCTTCTATCCAAACAAGCTGTGATGCATAGTTGTGTAAGTTATTTCGTCCACGTTCCTAAGGTACCTATAAAAAATGTGTCTTGCAATTCCATCTAAAATTGTAAAAATTGAAAATACTATCGGAACGATTAATGTCGCTGGCATTAAGAAAGAAATAAGTTTACTTCTTCTTGAAAATTCGAAGATCGGAGATTACGTAATAGTACATGCAGGCTTTGCCATACATAAAATAGACGAATCAGCAGCAATGGAATCCTTGAAATATTTACGCGAATTAGGATTTGCTCCAAAATAATTTCACGTTTCAGGAACGTGGACGAATTAACTTCCCCAGGCAGGCGCCCAGTATGCCGGTATGAAAAAAAGCTATATTGCAAGAAAACTGAAAATTAATGGTATTGTTCAGGGAGTAGGCTTCAGGCCGTTTGTTTATAATCTTGCAAACAAATTCGTGCTAAAAGGAGAAATTGCCAACAATTCTTCCGGTGTATCCATTCATATAGAAGGCACAGGTGAAAATATTGAATCCTTTTGCAGCAATCTTTTTAAAACCCACCCTCCTCTTGTACATCTTTCAGAAATTTCATTCAATGAAAAACCTGTCGAACATTTTAAAGACTTTTCAATAGTAAAAAGCAAAAGCAAAGGCTTAAAATCAACTCTTGTTTCTCCGGATATATCTGTTTGTGATAACTGCCTTCGCGAACTTTTTGATCCCAATGATCGTCGCTATAAATATCCGTTTATAAACTGCACAAACTGCGGGCCAAGGTATAGCATCATTAATGATATTCCTTATGACCGGTCAAACACATCAATGAAAAACTTTAAAATGTGTAGTAGATGCGAGGCTGAATATAATAATCCATCAAACAGAAGGTTTCATGCCCAGCCGAATGCCTGCGCTGATTGCGGCCCCCATGTTTTCTTGAAGGACAATACAGGCAAAAATATTCAGACAAATAATCCCGTTGAAAAAACCGCAAGTCTTCTAAAACAGGGATACATTGTTGCGATAAAGGGCATTGGAGGATTTCACCTTGCAGCAAATGCTACAGACAATGACGCTGTTGTTCGGCTGAGAAAAAGAAAACATCGTGAGGAAAAGCCCTTTGCAATTATTTCTTATAGTCTTGAGCAAATTCGAAAATATGCATTTATTGAAACTGAAGAAGAAAAACTGCTTAATTCCATCCAGAGACCCATAGTTCTTCTGCAAAAAAAAAGACCGAACCCCCTGGCGAAAGAAATCTCCCCCAACAATCAATACGTTGGTGTTATGCTTCCTTATGCTCCTCTTCACTATCTTATTTTAACCTTTGGATTTACTGCATTGGTCATGACCAGCGGAAATATCAGTGAAGAACCACTATCTATTAACAATGAAGATGCCTTTGACCGGTTAGAAAACATTGCCGATTATTTTCTGATTCACAATCGTGACATCTACTTAAGAAGCGATGATTCAATTATTAAAAGAATCGCCGGTAAAGCCCGATTTATCAGACGTTCCAGAGGATATGTACCTGTTCCGGTTTTTTTAAAACAGTCTGTCCCGCAAATCCTTGCCTGCGGTGCAATGTTGAAAAACACTGTGTGCCTGACCAGAAAAAAAACCGCTTTTATAAGCCAGCATATCGGAGATTTAGAGAATGCGGCAACATATGACTTTTTTCGCCTGACCATAGATCATCTAAAAAAAATTCTTGGTATAGATCCTGAAATTATTGCCTGCGATCTTCATCCGGATTATCTGAGTACACGCTATGCAAAAGAGCAGCACGGAGTTGAATTAATTCAGGTTCAGCATCACCACGCACATATTGTATCATGTATGGCCGAGAACCAGCTTGATGACACAGTATTGGGACTTTCATTTGACGGCACCGGTTATGGAACAGATGGCAGTATATGGGGCGGCGAAATACTTATTGTTGAACCTGAGTGTTTCAGAAGGACGGCAAGTCTTTCATACGTCCCTATGCCTGGAAGTACTGCTGCGATAAAGGAACCCTGGCGAATGGCAATAAGTTACCTTTACCAGGCATTTGGAGAAGAATTCTGGAATCTTGATCTCCCCTTGCTAAAAGAAATAGAAGAAAAAAAGATTAAAATCATAACTGAAATGATTTTAAAAAAGATCAATTCTCCCTTAACATCAAGCATTGGACGCCTTTTTGACGGAATATCAGCAATAATCGGAATGAAAAATCATGTCTCTTTTGACGGACAGGCAGCAATGGATTTAGAAATGCTGGCAGATAACAATAGAGAAACAACATATGATTATGAATGGTTGTCGGGGAATACATACAAAATTTTTACCGAGCCGATAGTCTGTGGCGTTGTAAAAGATATGGAAGCAGGCATACACGCATCCAGAATAAGCAGTAAATTTCACATAACGCTTATTAAACTTTTTTCAGAACTGTGTGAGGTTATTAAAAAGGAGAGCGGGCTTAACCGTATAGTATTAAGCGGAGGCGTTTTCCAGAATTCCATTCTTTTAACAGGATTAATCAAGTTCCTTGAAGAAAAAAACTTTGAAGTATTTACACATACAACAGTTCCTGCCAATGACGGAGGTGTTTCACTGGGTCAGGCCATGGTCGCTGCTGTAGTAGCAAAAAAGGGAATGCAAACGAATTAACTTTTATGACTACCCAAAACTTGTGAAACATATGAATAAAGATGCCTATAAAACACGTGGAAGAATACAGAAACCCTGATATTTCCAGGGCAATAATAGACAGGATAAAAAAAATCAGGCGTAAAAAAATTCGTTTGATGGAAGTATGCGGCACACATACCACATCTATATTCAGAAACGGTATCCGGATGCTTCTGCCGGATACAATTTCACTTTTATCCGGCCCGGGTTGCCCCGTTTGCGTTACAGACCAGAATGAAATTGATGCATTTATAGAGATTGCCGGCATTGACAATGTTATTGTGACTACATTCGGGGATCTTATAAAAGTTCCTGGAACAAAAAGCTCTCTTCAGAAGGAGCGGGCTGAGGGTAGAGATATACGAATAGTTTACTCCACTTTTGATGCAATTGATATTGCGAGAAAAAATCCGGATAAAAAAATAGTTTTTACTGGTATAGGATTTGAAACAACAGCTCCCACTATAGCTGCATCCATACTTTTTGCAAAACAGATGAATATCAATAACTATTTTGTGTTTTCAGCTCACAAACTTGTTCCACCGGTGCTTGCATCACTGATGAAGAATAAGGATGCAAGGATAAATGGTTTTATTCTTCCCGGTCATGTTTCAGTGATAATCGGATTAAAAGCTTATCTTCCATTTTTTGAAAAATATAAAATCCCATGCGTAATTACAGGATTTGAGCCTGTTGATATACTACAGGCAATATTATCACTTGTCAAACAAATAGAAAATGATCAACCACGGCTTGAAAATTCATATAAAAGAGCAGTAACGTTTGATGGGAACAAAAAAGCAGAAAAAATTATGTATGATGTCTTTGAAACAGTTGATGCTGCATGGCGCGGGATAGGCGTTATTCATGGAAGCGGTTTGAAGATCAGAGAAGAGTTTTCATCTTTTGATGCAGAAAAAATATTTGAGTTTGACGTTCCCGAATCAATAATTCCAAAGGGGTGTTCATGCGGCGAAATACTTCAGGGCATCAAAACTCCTCCTGAATGCGCTTTGTATAAAAAATTCTGCACGCCAATTAATCCTGTCGGCCCGTGCATGGTTTCCAGTGAAGGCGCTTGCGCCGCTTATTATCAATATAATGGTTTATAAGGAACGTGGACGAAATAATTTCCCCAAATCTGTGTGCCTACTTGGGAAAGTTATTTCGTCCACGTTCCTAAACCGGATTTTGATGCCATGCAACTTACATTTCGCACTTAGGGAAATTAATTTTCCAGTTTTATACTGGATATCAGCTCAAATGCGCCTAACTGCTTAATTTAACAGCAAATAAAAATTCTAGACTTTTTGTTTTAATTGTTCTATAA
>JAYENE010000056.1:0-5483 GCA_034721935.1 Thermodesulfobacteriota bacterium | reverse complement strand
CGCTGTTTTGGCAACCCCATTATTTGAAGAATCCTGCCGCCCCGCTTGGGCGGGATCTCTGCTTTGCTCCGACAAGCCGCGTGGAATACGCTCGCTTTTGCGGTTCAATTCTCATCGTTCTTTAACCCCTGGCCCAGACCTGATTTGACAGGCTATTGCGCAACATAAACAGTTATTCAAATACTCCAATGGCAGCAGATTATAAGAAACAAGTCGCGCCAGGGCGGGGTTGAACCTTGAACCCTGAACTGTGAACTTGAGTACTTACCCCAAGGTCTTCCCATAAAAAGCGTAAATACCAATTGCTTGAATGAGTTATTTACTTATTTACGGACGTCCCGCACTACTCCCCCTTAAGGCATTTAGAGACTCTGCCTCAAAGTTATATTAAGAAAGTAAAGTAATAATAATCAGGCAAGAATGTCAAATTTATGACGCTCTTTCTTCAATTCGCGCCTTTCGGCAAGATATCAATAGGTTGTTGAACCGTTCCCCATTTTTCCTTGACAACAGGACAAATCTATCACGTTATAACTAAAATTTGGAACACTGTAAGGAGGAACTATAAGCGAATGGAAACCCAGACAAATAAAGAAATCAAAAAAATTATTATGACTCAACTTCCCCGTATAATGAAGACAGACCCGGATATGCGAAGATTCATTCTGAGCGTAACGCATGAGCAGTATGCGGACAAAAAAGGGACAGAAAATCGTTTTGATCGGATAATGGATGAACTAAAGAGGGATCGTGAGGCCCGGGACAAAAAGTGAGAAGCTCAGGAGAAAAAGTGGGAAGCGAACCAGAAGACAATCAACGAAATACTGGGTTCCATTAAGGCCTCTAATCAGAGATTTAATTCAACCATTGGCGCTTTAGGATCAAGATATGGATACGCTGATGATGTAAGGATGCAACGCACAATTGTAAAAGAAAAAATGACATAATTAGAATTGCTGCTCAATAAGTCGAGGTATTGACTTTTAGATTCGGCATCCTCACGGGAATCCTTTTTACATCCCCCAAATCTTAATTTTTATTCCCTTGAACAATTCCTCTTTTTTAAAAATCTTTTCTGCCCACGGCTTCTTCTCATAACGATCAAAAATTATCAGGTGTCCTTCATCCGCACCGCATTGGTCCATATATCTCCAGCTCTGATCCAATCCATTTTCAATTGTTTGTTCCAGAGAGCCGTAAAGTATCTTTAATTCCAGTACGATTTTCTGAACACCGTCTTTACATTGCCATGTCACAAAAAGGTCGGTTCTCATCCGTCCCAGTCCATATTCCCGTTCCACACGTCCTCCACTATTTACAATCCGCTGCAAAAAGCCCTGAAGCAACAACTGGGGACCGGCCTCCTTGTAGTCAAAACGATCAATCCAATGTTCTGAATGTTTTCTAAAAAAATCCTGAAACGCTGTCAGAAGCTTATCCATATCAAGACATCCATTGTCAGATCTTATATACCATGCAGGTTCGTGACTGATAGTCAGTTGTGTAGTATAAATGAGTGATCGCGGAATAATTTCCCGGTATATCCCGTTGGCAATACGCAACTGCCCTTTTGTTTTAATTAAACCAAGATCTTCTACATATTGCACATCATCTTCAATCAGTTGTTCCGGTTGATCTTTACCTGCAAGGATTGGCTGGATAATCCTTCTTACACGTTCTTCCCTGAGTTTGTCTGTCAACTGGTCAATATGTGTCTCTCGTCTCAGAACGATGCTCTCTTTTGCCTGACGAACCATTTCATCTGTAATCACTTTTGTCCGATCCCGCCCGCTTTTCATTCTAAAGCAGACCTCATATCCCAGCGCATTCACCAACCAGGGCTGCCCCTCGGTCAGCTCCCATACAAGCGCCACAGCATCATCTGAAAATATCTGCCCTGTTTCTGCTGTATGCTGCCCGAACAACTCGGCAATCTCATCTTTTTCAAAGTCACCGAGCCTCAAAGATTCAGCTCTTATATTAAATGCGCTACCGCCGGTAATAATTGTTTTTTCTTTAGAGGAATGTATCCGATAATCCCTGACATCACGAACCCCGCATAAAATGATACTCTGGGGAAACATTGCCGAACGTTTTGTATAACCGGCGCGCAACTGGCGCAAGACCGAAATCAAAGTATCACCTACCAGTGAATCAATCTCATCTATCAGGATAACTAACGGTTTGGTATTTTTTTCAGCCCATCGGGTCAACACCTCATTCAATGCGCCATATCCTCCGCTACGTTTTAATATATCCGGCCACAGCGAATCGACAAACGCATCTTTGAGAAAATACCTGGCCTGAGATCCCAATTCGTTAAGAATTGCCTGAATAGCTTTATTTACATCTTCACGGGCAGCCTGAGCCGATTCTACATTACAATAAAGACAGTTGTATTTGTCACCAGCGTTCAAATATTCCATCAACGCCAAGAGACATGAGGTCTTACCGGTCTGTCTGGGAGCATGTAGAACAAAGTATTTTTCCTGGTCTATTAGAGAAATGATCTCATCTAAGTTAAACCGCTCAAGTGGGGGCAGGCAATAGTGTTTTTGGCACCGAACAGGTCCTGCTGTGTTAAAAAAACGCATGTTTACTCTCCCCTTAAAAATGAAAAAGAAATAATTTTCTGTTTAAACGCTCTCAAACTTACCGTGAAAATATAACGGACAACTAATTGATATGCTATGACAAAGCGTATTTTCATGCTCGTGAATGAATAAGCAAATCTGTTCAGAAATTGCTGTCAAATTTTGAATAATGCATAGCGAAATCCCGTGTCGTGCCGTGGTGAACTTTTACGCCAAATTTATTTTCTTCCTTCCATAAAAAGAGAATCAGACTTGCGAACGGTACCGTCAAAAACCAGCCCCAAATCTACAGCCAATCCTTTTAATAGTTCAACTTCTATCTTATCTTTTTCAGAATAGATTTCCGGTTTGCCGTATAAACCGTTTTCCATTATTTTGTATATCGTTATAATCTTATATATCGGATGTACAATCCAATATTCCTTGACACCATTTTTTTCATACAATTCCATCTTTTTAATATTATCTATGGAGGTGCTTGCGGGTGAAACGATTTCAATAATCAAATCAGGCGCCCCTTTGCACCCTTTTTCATCTAATTCTGACGAATCGCAAATCACAACCATGTCAGGCTGAACCACATTTTTACTATCTTCATCTTCTTCATCTGTTGCCGGCAATCGCACATCAAAAGGAGCAGAAAAGACTTCGCAAGGCTTATCAGACAAAAAATTAGCAAACTGCCTCCCTAGTTCCATAGCAACTCTTTGATGATTCACAGAAGGAGCTGGGCCATGTTATATGCTACGCCGTTTATCAATTCACATCTTTCATTGTCATTCCACGTTAAATAATCTTTATATGTGAATATCCTATCCGGTTCATTTTTTAATAAAGGCATAATTTTCTCCTGTCCAATTTTATCAGCAATTCTAATACTACAGCGCATCCTTCATACTAGCTCAAAGATACTAATATCAAATATCAAAGTTCAAATGCCAGATCAACACCAAATGCTCAAGAGAAACAATAAAAAAACTGTTGTCAGAGCTACTCAGATGGAATATTATCTGTTGCAATTCAAAGAGACTGCATAATAGGATGAGGACTTAGGAGGGGAATTGATGCAAGAGTCGTATGAAAAGGATTTTTACTTCTGGACACAACAACAAGCCGAGGTACTTAAAAAGGGGCTGATTAATGAACTCGATTTTGAGCATCTTGCTGAGGAAATTGAGAGTATGGGAAAAAGTGAAAAGCGTGAGTTGATCAGCCGCATGGCTATTCTGTTGGCGCACCTTTTGAAATGGCAGTTTCAACTCGGGAATCGATCTAATAGCTGGAAATATACAATAAAAGAACAACGTATCAGTGTGCATGAACTTCTTGAAGATAGTCCAAGTCTGAAATCTGAGATAAAGCAAAGATTCAATTATGCTTATAACAAAGCAAGGCTCAAAGCAGCAAAGGAGACCGGCCTGGAAGAAGAAAGTTTTCCAGAAATCAGCCCTTTTACATTGGAGCAAACACTGGACAGAGATTTTTGGCCTGCTACGTAAATTAGGTTTTGACCTCATTTTTGCCTGTTACCCATTTTTCCTTAACAACAGGGCAAGGTTGTCACATTATAAATGAAATTTGTTACACTGTAACACAGTGAGGAAGAACTATAAGCGAATGGAAACCCAGACAAATAAAGAAATCAAAAAAATTATTATGACTCAACTTCCCCGTATAATGAAGACAGACCCGGATATGCGAAGATTCATTCTGAGCGTAACGCATGAGCAGTATGCGGACAAAAAAGGGACAGAAAGTCGTTTTGATCGGATAATGGATGAACTAAAGAGGGATCGTGAGGCCCGGGACAAAAAGTGGGAAGCGAACCAGAAGACAATCAACGAGATACTGGCTTCCATTAAGGCCGCTGACCGGAGATTTAATTCAACCATTGGCGCTTTAGGATCAAGATGGGGTTTGCGGTCCGAAGGGACATTTCGTGACGGGTTAAAAGCGATTCTGGAAGAATCCTTTGGCGTAAAAGTTGAAAGGTATGAGGATTACGATCATGACGGTATAGTCTTTGGACGGCCGGATCAGATTGAGATGGATGTAATTATTTACAATGGCACGCTCATACTTTGTGAGATCAAGTCGTCAATAAGCAAATCGGAAATGTATACCTTCTGGCGCAAAAAAGAGTTTTACGAAAAAAAACACGACCGCAAAGTCAGCCGTGTAATGGTAATCTCACCTATGATAGATAATATAGCGAAAAAGGTTGCAGAAAACCTTAATATAGAGTTGTATGGATACGCTGATGATGTAAAGATTTAGGTAAGTACTCAGGTTGTCAGGTTCACGGTTAGGGAGCAATGTAAAACCTGGCGGAAGATATTGAGGCCTGGCAAATGGCGCCCTGCTTCGATCAATACGCAAAAACACTAACAGCCTGCAGCCTAAACAACCTGAGCAGTTACGAACCGTTAAACCACAAAATCATTTTTGCAGACAGGACACTGCCAGGTACCTTTGCGATCAATATATAATACTTCGTTGCAATGCGGGCGGGCCGTGGAAAATTTTTCGACTTCACCTGCCGGCTCAATTTTCCCGATACGTTGACTCATCTCCTGCGCATCAGTAAATTCCGGCGCTTTTTGAAGAACAGTATCCAATGATTTCCTTGCCAGGATCATATTGCCCGCTTTTTCCGCCGACTCCGCCAGATACCAGGAGACCCGCCAATGATTGAAACCAACGTTTATTCTTAAATGTTGCTCGAAATTTGACAGTATACTTGTAAAGGCTTATAGAACATAGGGGCATTTGCGGGACGTCCATAACTAAGTAAATAGCTCTCTATCAAATTGATATTTATCCTATTTTAAAGTCGTTTTTTACTGTCAAATGTTTTGTCTTGGATTTCTACGGGTAGATAAACCTGCC
>JAYENE010000055.1:0-5494 GCA_034721935.1 Thermodesulfobacteriota bacterium | reverse complement strand
GGAATTTCCGACAGGTTGCCTCCTCGGCCAATTCCCCTTCTTCAAAAATGTGCTTGATGTGTTCGACGACATTCGTTCGTGATGTTTGGTAGAGTTCCGCCATTTGCTGTTGGCTTAACCATACATCTTCGTTTTCAAGACGAACGGTAATGTCCGTTTTTCCGTCTTCGGTTTTATAAATAAGGATATCATTTTTTTGCTTTTCTTTCATCACGCCCCCTCTAAATCAGCCACAATGGCATCAATGGCGGTGCGCAGTTCACTCTGCCTGGCAACTATCCGGCTGATATCGGCATTGAGCTTAGTGATGTCGATCACTTCTCTGGTATCTTCCTGCTCCACATAGCTTGATACGGCGATATTATAGTCATTTTCGCCAATTTCTTGGTTATCGACCAGCGTGGCAAAATATTCACTATCTTTACGGTTTTTAAAGGCCGTTAAGATATTTTGGCGATTTTCATCGCTTAACTTATTTTTATTGCCGCCACGGACAAACTCGGCAGAGGCGTCAATAAACAGGGTTTTGTTGTCTTTTTTGCTTTTCTTTAAAACAATAATACAGGTGGCAATGGTAACACCAAAAAAGAGATCAGGCGGAAGCTGGATCACCGCATCAATATAATTGTTTTCTATCAGATATTTTCTAATCTTTTGCTCGGCGCCACCACGATAAAGCACGCCGGGGAACTCAACAATCGCCGCTGTGCCGGATGTTGAGAGCCAGGAGAGCATGTGCATGGTAAAGGCAAGGTCTGCCTTGCTGGGCGGGGCAAGCACACCTGCGGGCGAGAAACGGGGATCATTGATCAGAAGCGAGTTGTTTTTGCCTTCCCATTTAATCGAATAAGGGGGATTGGAGACAATCGCGTCAAAAGGTTCATCGTCCCAATGCCTGGGGTCGATCAGGGTATCTCCGTGAGCAATATCAAAATGGTTGTAGTTGATGTCGTGCAGAAACATATTGATGCGGCAAAGGTTGTAGGTGGTGAGATTGCTCTCTTGGCCAAAAAATCCAACCCGCACATTCTCTTTGCCCAATACCTTGGCAAATTTAAGCAGCAGTGAGCCGGAGCCGCAAGCAGGGTCATACACTTTGTTGATCTCTGTTTTACCCACGGTGGCTATCTCTGCCAAAAGTTCACTCACCTCCTGCGGGGTGTAGTATTCACCACCTGACTTGCCCGCATTTGAGGCGTACATCTGCATCAGGTATTCATAAGCATCACCAAACGCGTCTATGGTGTTGCTGGAAGAGCCGAGTTTCAAGCTGGCAATAGCTGTGAGTAGTTTAACCAGTTGTTTGGTTCGCTTTTCTACGGTAGAGCCTAATTTATTGGAGTTGACATCCAGATCATCAAACAGCCCTTTGAGGTCATCTTCACTCTCTGTGCCTTTGGCGGAACTTTCAATATCGCGAAAAATAGCGGCAAGAGTTTCATTGAGATTGGAATCATTTGCGGCATTTTTAGCCACATTAACAAAAAGCTCACCGGGTAGAATATAAAACCCTTTTTCTTTTACCGTATCAGATCGTCCAAACTCGGCATCACTGTCGGAGAGTTTGGCATATTCAAAACCTTGTTCAGGTTCATTGTCGTTGATGTAATTGGTGAGGTTTTCACTAATAAAACGATAAAAAAGCATTCCAAGCACATACTGCTTAAAATCCCAACCATCGACACTACCACGCAGATCATTGGCAATTTGCCAGATGGTACGGTGCAGTTCAGCGCGTTCTTGTTCTTTGCTCATTTATCATCCTCTTGATTTGTTTTTTGCCACTTTTTCTCAACGCTACACTCTGGCGCAGTCAACAAAAGGGGTCAAATCTGCCTTTGAACCTTAATGATATTGTTTTTATTGGATGTTGTCTTTTCCACTCTTTTTACCGTATATTCTGAGCAATCTCCTCATCAAACCCAGATAAGAAAGAGCATTTTAAATCTTCCCCAAGCTTCAATAACTTAACCTTGCTCATGCCAGTTTCACCTTCCCCAAATTCTCAGCAATCAGCGCATTCAATCTTGTTTCCTCCTTCAACTGCTCCTCAAACTCCGTTTTCAGCTTTCTATCCTTCATCTTCAAACAAATCCTTAACAATAGCCAGCCGTTCTGCAATCACCTCCAGTGCAGGCAGATATTTGCTGTATTCTTCCGGCAGGTAAGGCGAGGCGCTGTAAGTTGCTACGCCAATCGGCTGAGTGGTTGTTTTGAGAGAATATTCCACAACTGTTTTATCTTTGTTTTTACATACAATAATGCCAATCGCATCATTTTCATCATCTTCTTTATATTGTTCATTCAGAGCAGTCAGGTAAAACTCCATTTTACCCTTGTATTCCGGTTTAAATTCACCGATTTTCAGTTCTACAGCAATAAACCGTTTTAATTTTCGATGGAACAAAAGCAAATCGATAAAAATATTCCTTCTCTCCAACTTTTAGCCTGAACTGGTTGCCCCCGAATGTAAACCACACGCCCATCTCGATCAGAAACTTACGAATATTCTTCACCAAAGCCTGTTCCAGTTCATGCTCGCTATGTTCTTCTGCCAGTTCCAGAAAATCGAAGGTGTAGTGGTCTTTTACCGCCAGCTTTGCCTGATGTTTGTATTTTTCAGGCAGAGTCTGGTCAAAGTTGGTCTGATTCAGCAGGTACTTTTCATATGTTTTGTTTTCAATCTGATGAATCAGGACATCCTTAGGGCTCGCTCAAAAATAACTTTACATTTTAAGCGCCGATGCATCCCGTCTGGCTGCGTTCCGAAAGCTCAGCAATATCTTGATATTCCTAATCTTTCGCGCCTTGCCAGCCAGGCGCCTCAACACTTAAAATTGCCAATTTATTTTTGAGCGAACCCTTAGTCCATCCGAATTTTCTGACATGCAACATATAAAATTCTCTTTCCAGAAGGTTTTTGCATTTGGTCAGAATCAGGATATTTTTTGTCCAGCTAATTTCTCCAACCAATGGTTGGAGTTTTTCATGTTGCTGAATTTCCGAATAAAATAGCCTCATATTCCAGAGGTTAGTTGTCGAGAATCCTTGAATACCAGGATATTCCTTTTGAATATCTTTTGAAAGCTGTTCAACCACAGATTTACCCCAGCCAATGTCCTGCTGTTTTTCGACAATCATCCGCCCAATATCCCAGTAAAGCTGTATTAATTCTTTGTTGACAGCTTTTAGGGCTTCATATTGGGAACGGCGTATCCGTTCCTTGACTTCAGCAAAAAAATTAATGTAATCATTATCGAGACTTAATGGCTTACCCATTCTTGACCTCAAAAAGGGGCTGCCTTTGACCCTTAATGATATTATTTTTATTGGATGTTGTATTTTCCGGTATCATATCTTTCTTCTACTTCCCTTTGTACTTTTGCCATAGGCAGCCTTCTTTTCCTTTACCGCAAACCCAATCTTCTTGCGTGGTTTCGCAGGTGGAGACATTAAAGCACGGATTGCGTCAAAAACAACTTTGAACTGCTTGTCGTATTTTTGCTCTAACCTAAGTTGAGCGATTTATTGCGAAGATATGTGCTGAGATC
Organism: Thermodesulfobacteriota bacterium; assembly: GCA_034721935.1. Lineage (GTDB taxonomy): Bacteria > Desulfobacterota > Desulfobacteria > Desulfobacterales > ETH-SRB1 > Desulfaltia. The sequence continues at coordinate 1,943 of JAYENE010000055.1, read as the reverse complement.
TTGATGCATAAGGGTTTGCGAAAACCACAGGCATACCCGTGGATATGTCGAGGATTTTCGCGAATCCTTGATGCGCAAGAGATCGGTGCAGATCGAGTAAAAAATCGCTCAATTTAGGTCTAAGGCAGTCAGCTTGCGTGCAAGATCAGTGTGGGTGGCCATTAACTGGCGAAGCCGCACAAAGGCTCTCATGATTTCAACATTCACATCAATAGCTCGATCGCTTTTAAGCACACTCGATAGCATGGATACACCCTGTTCTGTAAAGGCACGGGGTAAAGCTGAGGAATGTTTCAGCCTTTCGAACCGGTCACAATTTGTGACCAGTTCACCCTTTTCTTTTTTTGGTCAGCCGAAACATAAAATCCGGCGGGAATCGCCGTTCATTCCGTTTAACAGCCTGATTCAATGCTTTAGTTGAGACTTCATAGAGAACGGCCAAGTCAGCATCCAGCATAACCTTTTGCCCTCGTATTAACAAGATAGCCTGTTTGATCCTCTCAATAGGAATCTTGATCATTTTTTCATCCTTCTATTTCTCTGAGGTCTCCACGCGGCGCAAGCGCCTGCGCTGCACGTGTGTGCTCTGCCATCAGCTCAATCTCCTTCAGTAGAACTTCAACTATTTTTTCCTGAGAAAACTTTTTTATTACCTTTCCCTTCTTAAACAGTATTCCGATGCCGTCACCGCCTGCAATTCCGATGTCTGCCTCCTTTGCTTCTCCCGGGCCGTTCACAATGCATCCCATGATGGCTATTTTAATCGGTAACCGATTTGATATAAGAGAATTTTCCACTTGTTCAACAATATTAAACAAATCAATTTTGCAACGGCCGCAGGTCGGACACGATATAATATCAGGACCATGTCGGCGGATATCAAGAGCTTTCAGGATTTCATAACCCACGCGAACCTCTTCGACAGGATCTCTGGTCAGAGAGACTCGGATCGTATCGCCTATTCCTTCTGCAAGAAGCATCCCTATGCCGAGCGATGATTTGACTATTCCCGGATAAAGGGGGCCGGCCTCTGTTATACCCACATGAAGAGGAAAATCGGTTTTTGATGAAAGCAGCCTGTAAGCCTCAACACTGCGGAGTACATCTGATGCTTTTATAGATAGTTTTATATCATAAAAGCCATATCTTGTTAATAATTCTATATGACGGATAGCGCTTTCAACCATGCCCTCAGCAGTAACGCCTTTATATTTTTTCAAAATATCTTTTTCAAGAGAGCCGGAATTAACTCCGATCCTGATTGGAATATTAAATTCTTTTGCGCAGTCAACAACCGCTTTTATTTTTTTGTTTCCTCCTATATTGCCTGGATTTAATCTCAAGCCGTCAGCGCCGGCTATAGCCGAAGCAATCGCCAGGCGGTAGTCAAAATGGATATCTGCTATCAGGGGAATCGATATTTTATCCTTTATTGCAGAGATAGCCTCGGCTGCCTCTATATCTGGCACAGCCACCCGGACAATCTCACACCCGGCTTTTTCCAAACGTTTTATTTGTAAAACCGTGGCTGTGACATCCTGAGTAAAAGTATTAGCCATAGACTGAACAGAAACAGGAGCCATTCCGCCTACCTTTACTTTTCCGACCATGATCTGACGCTTTTTTTTACGTTTTATAATCATAATTAAAAATATGGTTCTTCTCCAATTTAGTTGGAGAAAAGGGTCCAAGGATTCAAGGGGTTGTTTTCTAAAGACTTTATCAGCGCCCGTAACATTCGTTCGCCTTCTGCTATATTAAAAAAAACAGACACAACAGATCTTCTTATCTGTGAAGTTAGACAGTATCTTTCTTCCTTCAGAAATTTACAAACTCAAAAAGTAACCTGCCAACAACCTGATGTGGCGGGCAGTTAAATTTAAAACGGCTGACTGTTTGAGCATGTTAGTGAGCGTTAAGAAATAACGACGACCAAATAAAAT
>JAYENE010000054.1:0-5504 GCA_034721935.1 Thermodesulfobacteriota bacterium | reverse complement strand
AGTTGATGGTGCATGGAATGCACCCTACTGCTACTATTCTCTCCTCATAATCTCAGCGTCCTCTGTTTTACTTTGACAGCCCGTTTTTATTTAGCTCTTTTTGATGATAACGTGAAATCAGTATGTCATTCAGCAAGGCTCTATCATATTCTTCAATATTGTTAAAAGATAGCTTTTTGCGTAAATTTTCTTTAGGATACACAAAAGCAAGTTTACCAAAAGCTTCATCAAAAAAAGAAACTGATGCTATTGAAATATTATTAAAATCTATTATAATTTTTTTCTGTCTATCCCAAGACTTTGATATTAATTTTTTAATTTGCTCTCCGTCCTTTCTGGTTACGGTTCGCTTCTTACACATAGTTTTCAAATTTATTCTCATATCTTAACCTCTAAAATAGATAATCTTGCTCATTATATAGGAAATAACGCCAATCCTTATTAGTGTTAATAATAAGTTTAACAATCGTTCCATTAAAAGGCATTTTCATTTTTTGCATTAAAACTTTGCCCTGGTCAAATTTCCAATAAACTTTGCCTTTGCCAGAAATTATGCACATCTGTCCTTTATTAACTTTCAGAAATTGCTTAATATGGTTTAACCCCAAACCTGCTCTTTCTTTGCGGCACGATACCCCATTTTCGGTTGCCTCTTTAATAGCCGTGTAATCATTTGACAAATATCTATAACTTGTCGAACTTCTTAATGATTTCAAAATTCCTCTACCTGAATCCGCTATACACAATCTTATTTGTTCCTTTGAAGGATATGTATAGGCGCATACGAGATAGCCAACAACCCCGCTATGATCAACCACATTTGTCATTATTTCCTGAAGACTCATTTGGATAGAATCTTTGACGCCTGGGGAAATATTCATGTGAAAATCGATAATATCCGAGAGATTTTCAATAATATAATAATCTATTCCTTTTGGTTGTATAAGTTGGACTCTGCCGGTTCGTATTAAATCACGTTTTGGCGCCTTGCTTTTTAACCCAAAAAAATCATTAAATCCACACTCTGTTATAAAACGTCGAAGATTTTGATTTTCGGGTTCAATATATTTGCATTTTTTCCCTTGCTTCTGGCATTCAAGAACCGTTGACGTTAGCATTATAATACCAAAAGGTGTAAGGAGTTTACTTCTTTTCAAATCAAATATGATTTCACTATCCTGGGAATCTTTTGCCTGGTTGTATAAGCTAAATAGTGTATTTGAAAATGCTATACTTTGCCTTATAGGATAATTCAATATTTGTGCCAAGTTAATCCCTCAAAAAGAAATGCATTATTAGAAAGCTTAGTTTTTAAATTGTCGCCTCTCACGACAATTTAAAAGAATAAATTTCTCAGCGTCCTCTGCGGCTCTGCGGTGAATAACACCTATTTCTCCATCAACGGCGCAAGATCATAAGTTATGACTGTGCTTTTTGCCTTTTGCCCGATTACATCACGCTTGCTTACAATCGCGGCCACAAGCTCCAGCTCGCCGTCATTATTAATATCTCCTATTGCATAGTCGCAGATATAGCCTGATACCTTTCGGGTATGCCAGTTTTTGGCAAGGCCGAGCCCGTCCCACGAAAGGGATTCAAACCAGGCTCCGCTGTAATGGCGAAATCTCCTGAACAGATGACCTGAAATTGATTTGTTTTTCACTGTAATCAGTTCTGTTTTGCCGTCTTTATTCAGATCCACGATATAAAGCCTGTGCGGCAGATACACACGGCTTTCATGATCTTCTTCCTTGTCCTGAAAATCAATGTCAATATAGTTTTCGCTTCCGCCGAACCTGTCATCACTTTTCCATTCCTGGCTTCCGCCTGTTGAATATATCCGCAGCCGCTCTTCCTCATCAAATGCAGCCACAACCTCGCCTTTGGTATTTAAGAGATCACCAATGGTAAACCCGAAAACCGTAATATTTTCCGGAAGGCCCGTGCCGACTTTGCCCTGGGGCTTATAGCTGCTGCCTGTCCAGGCAAGCTCATATACGCCCGTCATAAAAAGGTCGGATATGCCCATTTTCTGTCCCACGAGCATAGGCCCTAACACAGGCCGGGGAATGACCCTGAAATACCAGTTTTCATTATTTGCGACAGCTATAAAGTCGCTGCCGTTCCATTCCAGCACAAAGGATTTAAGCGACTTGCTGGACTTATCCAGGCAGGTAACAAATATCTCGGCCTTGCCGTTTTTATTAATATCAGCAACATCAACGGCAAGATATTTATAGTATTTTTCGCCGGCAATCTCCTTTATCTTGATAAAACGATCATTTTCAGACCTGTAGATATGCACTTCCTGGTTCGCAATCATTACTGTCTCTGTCTTGTTGTCTCCGTCGATATCGCCTAACGCCAGGCCTTTTATCTGCATGCGAAAGTTTTTGCTTTTCCAGAATCCCGGGCCGGCATCGCCGCGCCCGGTCATGACAAATGGGGTTTTGCCTCCTTCAACGTCCTCTTCAGATTCAACGAACTCTCCAGAAAACAGACGTTCAGGATGCATATACTGGGACGGCCTTTGTGCGGGAGCTCTTTGCTGGGGAAGCTGCCTGACTGCGATTTTCCTGTTAAATACCTTTTCATTGATTTCTTCGGCAAACAGATTAAGGCGGGGGATTACCTCTTCCATGCCTTTGCTCTGGTTATAAAAGGAAAGAGGCAGTCTGGCATCGGAAATATCCACCATTTTTGCGTCGAGGCTCACGCTGTTTCCGAATATGGTAAGGCTGCCGAAAAGCACGTAATCAGCCTTCAGCATATTACCAATTTTGCGCGCCTTTGCCTCATTTAAAGGGGCTGCAACTGTCTTAACAGCCGCGGCTGTTTCCTGCCTAACAATAACAGAGACTTTGTTTTCCCATGAAAGCCGGGATGAAAGCATTGAAAGGATGCCTTCCTGCAGAAAGGTCATGTCCTTTTCAGCATTTATTGTAAAAGGCACGATTGCAATCCTGCTTTGCTTTGCGGATGCAGAAAGAGCGGAGCCGGTTATTATCGTTAAGGCTAACACGCCGAAAAAAATGAGCCTGCTTGTTTTAAATATTGATATTTTCAAAAATTCCTCCTTTATATTTTTTGATCACGAAAGCACGAAGGTACGAAAACACGAAAAGAACTAATCAATTAACCACCCGTTTTATTCCCAGGGTAGGCTTGCCAAAGTTTAGCAACAGGCCAACTTTCAGGCCGGTAGCCTTTAGATAGGATCGAAGTTGAGCAAAATGAATATCCGCAAACTCTTTTACAGCTTTTAATTCTACAATCATTATATTTTCTACAAGCATGTCAAGACGATGTTGTCCGACTTCAATGTTATGATACTTTATTTTTATCTCTTTTTGGCTGTCACAATGAAGTTTTAGTTCAGAGAATTGAATTTTTAATGCTTGTTCATAAATGCTTTCCAGGAAACCAGGCCCAAGCACCCTGTGGACTTCAATAGCAGCGCCAATAATTTTGTTGCTTAACTCCTCAAACTGATGCTTTTCTTTTTCCCCACCCATATTTTCGTGTTTTCGTACTTTCGCGCTTTCGTGATTAGTTTTTTTATTTTTGTTTAAGTTTTTCCATCAGCACTTCATTTACAATTTTCGGATTTGCCTTGCCCCTTGTCTCTTTCATGACCCGGCCGACAAAGAAGCCTAAAATCTTTGTTTTTCCTTTTTTGTAGCTTTCTACCTCTTTGGGGCATGCGGTTAGTATCTTTAACACAACTTCTTCTATTGCGGAAGCGTCGGTAACTTGGACAAGCCCCTTTTCCTTGACTATCTTGTCAGGCGCTTTGCCTGTTTGCGCCATTTCTTCAAATATGGTTTTTGCAATCTTGCCGCTTATGACTCCATCATCAATAAGCTTGAGGAGCCCGGCAAGGTTTCCGGCAGAAACAGGGGATTCAGATATTGTTTTTCCTTTGGCATTCAAAAGAGCCGCGAGCGGCCCCATAATCCAGTTGCCGACCTGCCTGGAATCGGGAAATTGCCGGACGCAGTCTTCAAAAAAATCGGCAAGTTCACAGCTTGAAGTAAGCTGGTCTGCGTCGTATGAGGAGAGAGAAAATTCCTTTATAAAACGCTGCCTTTTTGCATTTGGAAGTTCGGGCAGGCTTTTTCTTACATCATCGATCCATGTATCGTCAACTACAAGGGGCAAAAGGTCAGGGTCTGGAAAATACCTGTAATCGTGTGCCTCCTCCTTTGATCGCATTGAAGTTGTCCTGTTTTTATCAGGGTCCCACAGCCTTGTTTCCTGCACCACTTTGCCGCTTTCAACAAGAATTTCCTTTTGCCTTATTATTTCGTAATGCAAAGCCTTTTCAACATGCTTAAAGGAGTTTAAATTTTTAAGCTCCGCGCGTGTGCCGAAAGTTTCAGATCCAATTGGCCTGATCGATATATTTGCATCGCACCTGAAGCTTCCCTCCTCCATGTTGCCGTCGCATATACCAAGATACCGGACAATCGATCTGAGCTGCCTGAGATACGCGCCTGCCTCTTCGGGCGACCTGATATCCGGCTCGCTGACTATTTCTATGAGGGGAACCCCTGTCCTGTTAAAATCGACCATGCTAAACGGCCGTGAATGGTCATGGGTCAGCTTGCCAGCATCCTCTTCCATGTGTATCCTTGTGATGCCGATTTTTTTCTTAAGGCCGCCTGTCTCTATTTTCAGGAATCCATGCTCTGCGATAGGAAGTTCATACTGGGATATCTGGTACCCTTTTGGAAGATCAGGATAAAAATAGTTTTTGCGGGCAAATCTGCTTTTATTATTAATTTTGCAGTTTGTGGCCAGGGCCGTGCGCAGACTGTATTCAACCACCTTTTTGTTGAGTACAGGAAGCACCCCGGGCATGCCAAGACATACCGGACATGTATGAGTGTTTGGAGGAGCTCCAAATGAGGTTGAGCATCCGCAGAAAATTTTTGTTTTTGTTTTTAGCTGGGCATGAACTTCAAGCCCTATAACCGGTTCAAATTCCATCACGTAATTTCCACAAAAAAATAAATATTTTACCACGAAGAACACGAAGATCACGAAGAAAAAAAATAAAAAAACAATCACGAAAACACGAAAGTACGAAAGCGCGAAACAGAAAGAGGTTGATCCCAGAAGTCAGAAAATCAGTAACCCTGAACAATTTATATCCTATTGTAGCGCATAGTCAAGCCATTTTGTTTTGACAAAACAGGCCGCATAAGTTTAATTTGAATTGAGCGATTTTTCACCACAAAGTGTGTTGCACCACGAAGTTCATCAAACTTTTTTCGTAAGTGTTCACGGGTTTAAAGGTTCAGAGGTTCTGGGTTAAGGTAACCCTGAACGGTGAACCCTGAACTTGTGAACGTTTACAGAAATAGGCGCCACCTTTCAGAAATTTACAAACTCATTATCTGGTCAACCTGAGGCAGCGGACAATTAAATTTAAGAACGGCTGAAACTCGCACATAAGTGAGCGTAAAGAAATAACTTAGAGCAATCCTTTTATAAAAAGC
>JAYENE010000053.1:0-5537 GCA_034721935.1 Thermodesulfobacteriota bacterium | reverse complement strand
AATCCAGCAATAAGAATGTTTTCATAACCCGATGATGTGGTTAAAAATTAGTCGAATTATGAGCATGGAGTCAGAAAAATAAGGCTGGTATTGTAACTTGTTGATTTATATCAAGAATAAAATTAAAAAAATAGTAATTTTTTTAAGCGAATGAGAAGTTATTACGGATATTATTGTATTCTCTCAATTTGGATATTATAAAACGCGCCGCCAGCTTTGATTTTGCTTCAATCCCTTTTGGGGTTAAAAGGTAAGCATAACCTATCTTGTAAGGATTTTTACGGAAATTGCCGATTCTGATGAAACCTTTTGATAGAAACTGCTTCAGGACATAATTGATCTGGCCCAGGCTGATCCCTGTGGACTTCGCTAATTGGCGCTGAGTTGAAATCTCCTGGCCATCCAGGGTTTCTAATATTTGGAAGTGCTTTTCTGAAAGGAGTATGGTTTATAGTTTTGAATTTTGAGTTTTTAATTTTGAATGGCTGTTCAGTTCAATTTTGAACAACATTCTTATGTTGAACGAAATGTTTAGTCAAGAGAAATAATTTTGGACAGGATTAACTGGATTTTATTTTATCATGTTGATCCTGTCTGAATTTTTTTAGACCCAGTTAAATGGCCCTACGAAATTTCGCAGGGCAAATCTATTTGGTTTGCTTGGTTGAAAAAAGCGAAAAATGCAGTAATGCTGGAAAGGCGAATGTCCAGTTTTTTCGTTTTGGGGGTGATGTAATATTCTTCTTTGAAAATACGCGCCGTCTTTTCCATAACCTCATTTAATTTTGAAATATCTGTAATTCCTAATTCCCAATAGTCTTTTCCACAAAGGCAAAAATACTCTCGCCTCGGATAACTGTACGATCCTGGGTCGTAATCCGAAAATATTATCCTGTAAGTAGGGTCAACAAGATACCATCGATCTTCCAGGTATGCTTCGATAAAAACATGTCCCGTAGAGATGAGTAAATTATTTTCCCTGTAAGCCAGCATCCAATCCACATTTGCTGTCAGCACTACTCTTGCGGGTATTTCCAGCGCCCTGAAAAGAGTTACGGTAACCAAGGCAAAGTTACTGCATCCGCCCAGGATTCTGCTTTTGAAAAGTTCATCCGCTGTCCGGGTAAATGCTTTATCGCTATACCAGTTGTCATATATGAAATTATTATGAATATAATCAATCGCTTTATAGAGATGCTCTCTCCTGTTTAAGCCTGATATCTGTGAGGCGATGGCGAAAATTGCAGGTGTTACCTCGCTCTGTTTTCCGTATTCAAGCCAGTCTGAAACATCTGTGGGGAGGGGTTTATCGCAAAATTGCGAAAAATCAATTGATTTACGGGTAATCTGTCCCGGGGTTGCACAGGAAACAAGACTCAAAATTAAAAAATAACAGAAGGAATGCTTTGCGTAATGCCACATAGCTGTTGCGAGGGAAAAATCGGGGCGAGGATTATCCCGCCCCGATATATTATACTGACGAATGTGAACTTATTGACGAACTGACGAACTATTGAAGATTCCCTGCAGCAAGCTGCAGGGAATCTTCGACCGTAAGGAAGTTGGCCATTTTTAGATTCGAATGCGCTCGCTATTGCGGTTCATATTCCGGCGGCATACTCAGGGTTGCCAGCCCTGGTCCGACTGAACCCAGAACCGCAGAGGCTGCGGCAGCGCCTATCGCTACAGGCGCAATCGCTGTTGCGCCGGCCACTGCAGCACATAACGAACTTGCTCCAACGACCTGCATTGCACCAACCGTGCCTGCAAAACCAACAGTGGTGGCCGGTCCTGTAACGACAGTAGTCACCAAAACCGCCGGCACAAATGCGTGAGCCTCCGTGAGCCTCCCTGATTAGAAATAAATCCGCAAAAAAATCCCGTTTTGGTATTGATGAGGTGTTCTCCCCGGCAGGGCCTACAGAAATAGCAAAATCAGAGCCCCTGACACCACATACGGCTGTTTTGGTCTTGACAGTGAAGTTTGGTTTGCCGGCAACTTTATCCACGATAAACCTCACCTGACCCCATAAAACACTCATCAGGGAGTTACGTGTATTTTTTTCCGCATCATAAACAGATTTGTCGATAACAAGTTTGGAAAGAGGCGCAAGAGCAAATACACTCTTGTCATTCATGGCGGCATTAACCCTTGACCGTTTTTCTGTAATCAACGTGTCGCCCGTAAACAATGGGAGTTTCTTTTTCAGCACGTACGCAACCTTTTCTCCTTTGTGAATCACATAAACTTTCCCCTGGATTTTTTGAACATGTCCAATCAGGGCGCCTTTGCCCTTAACAAATTCAGGTTTGACCTGAATGTCTGGAGCTAAAAGCGGCTTTGCGGGCTCGAACACCTTGAATTTTTTCAGGTATCTTTGAGAATTGTCGGCATCTACTGATGTGCCAAAAAGCAACATAAAAGCCGAAACGATGACCAAAATACACCACATTCCTCTTCTGTTTTTAATCTTCACTTCATATTTCCTTGCACGGTTGTCGGTTCACAGTTCACAGTTTTTTTAACGGTGAACCGATAACTGATGGATTCGTAAAAAGTCGCCGCCTCGGTAGATCCCGAATCGATCGAGTTAGGGAGGAGTCTAGATGGTTTGCAACTGCTTGAAAAGACTGGATAGCGCTAATGCTTCACTACGTGCCCGGCTTTCGCCGGAATGACGAAAAACGGTATTTTTGGACTTTTTACAAACCCATCATAACTGTAAACAGTGAACAGTTACTTATATGCTATTTGGGGAGTATTCTTCTTGCGCCAAAGGTTTCTTCGAGGCCTACCTTCCATGCTTTCTCTTCTTTGTATAGCTTTAATATGGCGGGTCTTTTCGATTTCTCGTAGTGGATGATTATTGCGGCTTTTTTATTTTTGGTAATACCCATCTCCCATCTGCTGTGCTCTAAAACCATGTCCGGGTCAAATTCTGCGAGATAACTATTCCAGTAGGCCTTTGAAAGCGGCCCTCCAATGCCAAAATCTGCTCTTAACTGTTCCTCTGAATATTTAACACCTGCTTTAGCTGATGCTTTACGTACATTTTTAACAATGACGCTTTTTGATTTTAGTGTAAGAAATTTCCATATTGCAGGATAGTCTTTTCCCTTCATTGCTTTAAAAAGGGATTCTGCTGAAAAAAGGATGTTATTTAGCTCGCTACCGGGGTTTTCCGAAGAGGCAACTGAAGTAAAATGTAATGTCAGCCCAATAATAAGGCAGATGGCGACAAAATTTTTCATAGAGATAGGCTTAAACGGATTGAGACGTTTACAAAACTTGCAAACGTCTCGTCTCGAATCGATATCAAAAATGGGCGCTGTACCTGTTTAGCTATTAGTGATGATGTGTCGTAGTTACATCATCATCATCTATAGCCTCTGCCACCACTACCACCGCTACCGCCACTGCCGCCGCCGCTACCGCCACTGTGCCAACGGTAATGCCGGCTGCCGCTGTCGTACCTGCAGCTGCACCAGCTCCTGCTGCACCAGTTGCAGCGCCAGTACCTGCACCTGCGCCTGTAGTCGCTGCTCCGGCTGCCGCACCTTCTGCCGCGCCAAAAACATTACATGGCACTGCAAAAGCAACAATAAACAAAACACATATAACGCCTGCATACTTTCTAAGTTTTTGCATGTTTCAACCCTCCTGAGTTAACATATTTAAATAAAGTTCTCTTCTTGAAACCTTTGAATTTTGCCAGAAATAGTCTAAACTGCCATTCCCGTGAAAACAGAAATCCAGTCCGCCAAAGTACTCTGGCGGATCAATTAGTTATAGATTCCCGCTTTCGCGGGAATGACAGGAAAAGGGCATTTTTCAAAGGTTTTCTTATAGCCTTAATTATAAATATCAAATCTTTTCCTGTCTTTGTCAAGATAAATTTTGGAATTCCTCCCTATAAATTCAAATAATGGATTAAAGTGATCTATATCCTGCGCCACATCTCTTGTCCATGGTGATATGCCGAACTTATAGGAAGTTTTGGAATCGGAACCCTTGAACATCCTCAAGGGAATTGTAAGCGCTATGCCCTTGTCATGATACCCCCTGTTATGAACATCGCTGAATATATCCGTATTTGTCCTGCTGTACCAGGCGGAAAGGATAACGCCATTGAAAAACTTCGATATGGTTATCCTTGTGCCCCGATCCCCTGCCAGAAATCTTCCTGTCTTGAAATCAATCAAAATTTCCTGCTCCGGGATGTTCAAGCGAGTATTGAAAAATGCGGTTGTGTAATGTTCTTTTACGGGGTTATCTTTAAAGCAGAATGGTTCGCCAGGTTCTCTTTTTTTCACAAAGCTGCCGCCCAGTCCAACCATAAATCTGCCATCCAACAACGGCATGGCTATCTCCCCGTCAAGGCCGGCATACTGCACTTCCAGCAGGCCCGCAGACGCCCTCATATAGATGTCGTGCTTTGTCTTTTGTATCTGGTCATACATCAATCTTTCCAAGGCAACTTTTTTTTTCTGATAAGATACAACATCAGAGCTGACCGGGATGGATAATGGTTTATTCGTTGTCGAAACAGTATTGACAGGATAACCCTCGATTCCCGCTATAAAGGATGCTCCCTTCCACGGGTGAAAGCCGGACCATCCAGAGACACCCAGTCTGTATTTGAAAAAACCGGATGGATCGTTCAGAAACATCCGGAATGTTGGTTTTATGCCATAATCGAAAAATTTCCTGTGTATCTTTTTACCGCCAGGCGTCTTATTAGTATCGGTATTGATTTCAGATAAGTAGAAAAATTCATTCAGGGTTAATTTCTTGGAGAATAAATCAACCACATCTTCTCTTGTTGCCATAAACTCAACAATCGGAATGCCGTTTGTCTTGAGGATAAGATGAATTTCACGAATATTTTCAGGCGCCATGTCGGCAAGTATTGAGAGAGCAATACCGATTGCTCTCGGGCTGTAATAATATTTGTCATTCTGAGCATCAACCCACAACTCATCTCCTATTTCTTCAACTCCAATATCACTGAATCCAGAAGCGTATAACGCTCTTACAATCCTATCGTGCAGGGGATCCGACCTGTAAATCTGTCTCTCTCTGTAGGGATGGTCGTAAATAGGAACAAAGGGTTTTTTCATATCAAAGGCCACGGAAAAATTAATTCCGAGCTGATTTCCCCTCTGATAGCTCAGGTCAATTTCAGACCATTTAAACGGTTTCCACTGGAAACCAAAATTAAATTTTGAGGGGACTGGGTCTTTGAAGTATTTTTTCTGAACGGGATCACTGGTTTGCTTCTCATATCTGACTGGACTGTACTCGACCATGAAAGCGTATTTTTCCGACAGTGCAAATTGAATGCCGTAGAAAAACTGAGAATCGGACAGCCAGCCATCTGTATCGCTGAAAATTTCAAGTTTAATCCCCTTTGGTTTTGAGGGAAGAGGTCTTTTGCCGAACCTTCCATTGCCAAAACCTATTGTAAAGTCAAAGGGATAAATCTGTTTGCTTGCCACGACATACTGTGATGAATACAGCCTTGTTCCATGAGGAT
>JAYENE010000052.1:0-5538 GCA_034721935.1 Thermodesulfobacteriota bacterium | reverse complement strand
ATCACAGGATATTTGAACATGAAACTGCGGCCAATGTCTGATCAATCAGCAATTAACAATGGTCAATGGCCAATTAACATTGATAATTGATAACTGACCTCCGACCTCCCTGCCCAGTGAAATTGACGCAGTCACAGCGCAGCGTATTTCACAGGGGCGACCTCCGACCTCTATCTCTTCAGATTACTCTGCTCAAAAAGCGAATCCGACAATCCGATATCATAATCCACGTTATCATGCTGCATCAGGTTTTTTGATCCCTTACGGGGAGTCTCCGCCATTATCTTGGTGACCGTCCAGATACCCTTGATCTCTTTAAACCCGCCATAGATTGCGGTCTTAAAATGCTTGCCCCTTTTGTTGTAATATTCCACTTTCATGGGAAGCCAGATATCCTTCCTGACCCAGACAACCCGCTTTGAGTAGTTCGTATCTTTTCTCAACATCCTCATTGGCAAAATCGCTTCTCATAAAGGAGCCTTTCTTGCCGCCGCCGCTGATACGCCGCACCAGGCTTTCAGCCGGAAGAAAGACCCACATGTCATCATCTCGTTTCACATCCTTGTAGATCCAGGTAAGATACATAATTCCCCGGACATCCGGTGGTTCGATAAACCTAATCAATCCCCGCTCATCCGGCCCATACTTCTTGTTATATGTCTCCATCTTTCTCACGAGCTTTTGCCTCTTGCGGTTGATCACCATGATGGCAGTTCTCTTTGAATCTATGCTCGTATCCACCGCATCCATTCTGAGAGCAATGTCGCGTCCCGTGAGTTCGCCTGCCCAGCCTAAACAAGGCAAAATGGCAAGAATGCATATTCCGACAACAATTCTTTTCATCTTATCCTTAATTGTTATTCCATCTTATCAGTGAACAATGATCAATTAGCAATTAATAATTGACCACTGATCACTGACCATTATTAATTGTCCATTGATACTTGGCTTTCCGCTCCCAAGGGCTTAAACAGAAGCATCATGGCCGGGGCCAGGAAGAAGTCCGCCAGAAGCGCCCAGATGAAAGCGAAGACTGAAAGCAGCCCGAATTGAACCTGGGTATACATGTCTGAAAGACCGAAGACTGAAAAACCTACGACAAGCGTCATAGTAGTAAACATAATGGGCCTGCCCACGGTCGAAAGTGTGGCCTTTAGCGTTCCCTCATATGTGCCTGTACGGTTGAACTTCCGTCTGTAGCGCATAAAGAAATGTATAGTATCATCTACGGCTACGCCAATAATAATGGGAGTAAAGATCATCAGAGGAATACTCATATAGATACCAAGAAGACCCATCAGTCCAAGACTGATCAACACCGGGAATACATTGGGAATCATGCTTATTAGTCCCAGTTTAAATGAGCGTAAAGTGATGATCATCATCAAGGTAATGGCTAAAAAGGCCCAGATAAAACACTTTATCTGACCCTCACCTACATAATCGGCCATTGCCTTAACAAAGGTCATTGTTCCCGTACATTCCAGCTTGATTCCTGGGCCGATATTTGCCTTAACAAACCTGTTGACATCAGAGATAAAGCTCCGAACATCTTTAGCGCTAAGACTCTTACTACGCGTTTGGATACGGAAGGTATCATAATTGAAGCTTACCTGTTTATCCAGTTCCTCACCTCCTGATGTTTCATAGAGGAACAGGTATTCAGCGGCCTGATCACTGGTTTCTGGCAAGTTGTAATATTCCATGTATATTTCTAGATCTGCATATTCGAGTTTGGCTAAAATCTTATAGACCACCGGCGGGATTTTCTTGCGGGGATCCACCTTCTCTTCCGGGTAGCGTTCACACTCCAGTAGAATGGCCGCGGTTCTGCCATCCCTGGAGATGAGATTATCAAGACAAAGGGGTTCGTTCATCGCCTTTTCTCTGACCAGTCTTATCCCCTTGTGTGTTTCTGGTACCCCCTCAATCAGATCGGAAATCTCAATCCCGCCTTCCACACCCTCCATATACTCGACATTACCGAGAAACTTCATATCCTTTACATAAGGGACATGCGCTTCTAAGTCTTCGGCCAGTTTCTTGATCAATCGGATTGTATCGGCTCTGAAAAAATCATCGGTTTCAATGAGCACATAGACAAAATCCTCATTGCCGAATGTATCCCTGAATTTATCAAGCAGGAGTTTGGCGGGATCGCCTTCGAGAAAGAATGCCTCGTTGGAGTTGTCCATCCTGAGGGTCTTCATTTCATAGAAGGCAAATATAGTTATGATAAATACCAGAAGCAGCAGAAGCTACCTAAAGCGCAGAATACTTTCTGCCAAACGGGTAAAAAAAGGTGTTTGTACCGCTGAAATACTTAGAGGTCATTCCTGGATTCATAGCTTTCCTTTTTTCACTGAACACATGCGAGATTGCAATAGTTCAGATGTTTTTTAGACAGGATGAAAAAAATATGTAAGTTCTCAATAAGGGTTCGGCAAAAAATCAGTTCGCAATTTCAGGTGTTGAGGCGCTCGGCTGACAAGGCGCGAAAAAGCATGAATATCAAGCATATTCAGAATTTTCGCAACGCAGTCAGGCGGGATGCATCAGCGTCTGAAATGTGAAGTTATTTTTTGTCGAGCCCTAAGTTCGGGTAATAGCTCCTGGATTCCCGCGGGAATGACGATTGCGTGTAAGTGCCTGTCATTCCCGCAAAAGCGGGAATCCATGAAATAGTCGCAAAATGTGATTTATCCGAACTTATTGAGAACTTCAGACCTCGGAAATTGGCATCGAAATTGTGCTGTTTTTTTTGGACATTTCGTTCAATTTTTTCGATAAATTGCAACAAACTAAAACAACATATTCTTTAAAACCAAGCTGTTATAAAAATAAACGCCTGATGCGAACGTCCAATTTATCAAGCTGAGTATAGATTCAGGTGTGTTATCAATATGTTACAAGAAATATATCATTTTGAGTTTCCGAGGTCTGAACTTAGAGCAATCCTTTTATAAAAAGCTTGCTAAAGCCGACATTATCCGACTCATAGAAAATTTTATTTGGTCGTCGTTATTTCTTAACGCTCTCTAACATGCTCAAACAGTCAGCCGTTTTAAATTTAACTGCCCGCTACATCAGGTTGTTGACAGGTTACTTTTTGAGTTTGTAAATTTCTGTTATAAGAATATACAGGCCAAAACCGATCCAACCATGAAGATTTAACGTTATTTGGTATCTTCTCAATAAATCCGGGTGGCTAATTCCAGGTTGATTCTCAGTCGGCAAGTGTTTGTTCACCACCAAGTGTACGAAGAAACACGAAGTTATTATTTTTTTATTGGATTTCTTCGTGGTCTTCGTGATCTTCGTGGTAAGACAATCATAACGAAATGTTTGCACGCAGTCCTGAAACACAACTCATGCCTGGACTTTTTGAGAAGTTACGTTATTTGTGTAAATTCGTGTTGATTCGCAGCCGAACTGTTACCTTATAAATTTACCCAAAATCGCCAGGGAGCTTGCCTGTCCTTTAATTTCGCATAATTGATTCCAATGCGGGGTCCCCGGCAGATTGATTTGTCAGGATAAGTCCGGCAAGCTTCAATCCATAACTTTTCGCCACGAGTTACATCCCAGCCATTCAGAGTTTTGTCGATTGCCATGGCTTGGCAAAGTTTGGCTGGTCCATTGGTCATATCTTTGCCATTTTTCATTCTCAGACGTTCCATCTGAGCTTGTCCATCTATCGGTTTGATTGCTCTTAAAAGAACAGCACAAGGGCTATCTATGCTTTCGGTAACGATGTTCAACATATAGTGCATGCCGTAAACTAAATATACATAAGCTATTCCGGCTGGTCCAAACATCACGATGTTACGGGGAGTTTTACCTTTAGACGCATGACAAGCGCTGTCGTCCCGGCCGATATAGGCTTCAGCCTCAACTATCATCCCGCTTACGATCACATCATTAAATTGTCTCACCAGTTTTTGGCCTATTAATTCTCGGGCTGCGGTGAGTGTGTCTCGATCAAAAAAACTTTGCTTTAATACCGGCATTGACTGACTTTCTATAGAGGAAAACAAAATCCCCATTCAGTTATCTTTTGATGAGTATAACCGCTTTAATAAGCGGCGCAGTTTTTTTTGCATTGGCTGAATTAACATTGTGTACGCCCGGCATGGGCGTGAACTTATCTGCCTGTGCGTGTTCGCACGCAGACAGGTGGGGTGAAAGTCGCCTATACGTGAACCCCATTAATATTTGATATATTAGCAAAAGTATTAGCCGAAGGCAAGCATCTTCGCTGGAAGCTTCGACGGCTCAAGAGGGCGGAATCGTGAGGTTCTGTCTGAAGCCCGTCTTCGCTAAAGCTACGCCGGGTCTGCGAGAAGCCAAACATACACCTGTCCCGCCGTAGCTCGAAGATCGAAGCCTGAAGGCCATAGTAGCCAAACGCCTGTTTTAATAGACAGGACAGGGTGAAGGGCCGAATCTTTGAGAGCAGGGAGGAGCCGGTCATACTCGAAAAGGTGATGAACCCGACAGGTGGAGCCAATAATATTCGGCGTGTTGACTGTAGCCAGCCTTGGAATACAGTCAGAAGTTGGGCGGTATTTTAAAACTTTCGGGGAACCGTATAATGCGCTTGTCCGTCTGGAGGGGACTCGCTTGCTATGTGGTGTGGGGAGGGGGGAGGAAAACTCCCCCTTACCCGGTTCTGCTCCTTGAATTCCTGATTACGCTTGCAAAGGAAGAATGCGGGCTCGTAACTTTTTTTGGTCAATAGTAACTGTCGCACCGCATTCGAGGTGCTTCTCAAACTGGTGAAGCGCTGAAACTACAAGCGGACCGAGGTGTTTGGGAGTCACGTCTTGGGTACGAATTTGAATTACACTTGGACAATCTGCTTTCGTGGCAGCAAGTATGGTTCCAAAATCCAGATCATGCGTAAAAACGACATATCCGTTGGACCTGGCATATGCCAAAATTTCATAATCTGGAGCGTCTGGCCTGCCAATACTGGACCAGTGAGCCGCCTCCAAGCCTGCTTCCTTCAGTACGAACACCCACTTCGGGGAAAGATTCATGTCTATCAACAGCTTCATACCGATGCCGAAACGAGTGGAACGTCGATTTCTTCGACACGCCATGCAGCGTAAGCAAGCGCTTCGTCAATGTCTTTTGCTTCCAGGTAGGGATACAATTCCAAAATTTTCTCTTTGGTGTGTCCCGAGGCGACAAGACCAACGATCATCCCTACAGTTACACGCATGCCACGAATGCAGGGCTTCCCTCCCATGATATCAGGATCAAAGGTAATTCTGGTTAACGATATCATTTCAGGCCTCCTCTGATAAATTTCTTTTTGCCTTGCAGTAACTATACTGTGTTGCGCCTATTACTGCAAGTTTTTCCTTTTGGTAAGCAGAACAATTAGTCTACGAGCATTCACTACTTTTAAACCTAAGTTGAGCGATTTATTGCGAAGATATGTGCCGAGATCTTGATGCATAAGGGTTTGCGAAAACCACAGGCATACCCGTGGATATGTCGAGGATTTTCGCGAATCCTTGATGCGCAAGA
>JAYENE010000051.1:0-5567 GCA_034721935.1 Thermodesulfobacteriota bacterium | reverse complement strand
GCTTTTTATAAAAGGATTGCTCTAAGTTATTTCTTTACGCTCACTTATGTGCGAGTTTCAGCCGTTCTTAAATTTAATTGTCCGCTGCCTCAGGTTGACCAGATAATGAGTTTGTAAATTTCTGAGAGCCGGACGCGGCCCCACAAAACTTATGTCTCCTTTTAAAACACTATAAAGCTTCGGCAGTTCATCCAGACTGAACTTGCGCACAAAAGAACCGATCGGAGTAAGATAAACATCGGGATTTTTCATGAGATGAGTCGCGACAGCAGGAGTATCAACACGCATCGTCCGAAACTTGGGCATCTTAAAAATTGCATTATTACGCCCTACTCTATCAGACCAAATATAATACAGGGCCTTTAGAACTTAGCTTAACCATCAATCCGACGACAAGAATCGGCACACTCAAAACGAACATGGCAACAAAAGATATCAATAAATCAAAAATTCGTTTCATCGTTCAAACACCAATCAGCAGTTTTCGTCAATCCTTCATCAACACTCAAAGGTGGTTTCCAGCCAAGCACACTTTTTGCTTTGCTAATATCCACCTGTAAAGAACCACACAACCGATCAACCTCAGATTTTTTACCAAGCAGACTTCCACCCAAACGAAGCAAACATACAGGCACAGGAATTAGCCGCGCAGGAATATTCATAGATAATGCTATCCGCCTAATGAGTTCCGGAGTAGATAAATCTTCTCCATCAGAAATCAAAAAAACCTCGTTTGCAGCTTTAGGGTAATCAATACAACGAACAATAAAACTCACCAGATTATCAAGCGAAACCAGACTTCGACGATTATCCACCATGCCTTACGGGAGAGGAATCCCTTTGTTAGCCCAGCGCAATAACCGCAGAAAATTTGCTCTAACATTTGGGCCATATACCAAAGGAGGCCTGATAATTACTATTTCCATGCCGGTCGCACTGGATATCTCAGCCAACAACTGCTCTGCTTTCCACTTGGAAACAGCATACGCATCCCGCGGCTCAGGAACATCACCCTCAGAAAAAGCAGCTCCTCCTCTCTCCTCTCTCCTCTCTTTAGTGTCCCTTCCCCATTAACCTTAATCGAACTGAGGTAAACCAAACGCTTCACCCCAGCCTCGGCAGCCTGCCGAGCCAAACATGCAGCGCCGGCAACATTCACCAACCTGAACGCAGCCAGCGGATCAGCAACGCTCTCGCGCATAACATGCACCCGGGCCGCAAGATGCATAATTCCCTTAATACCGTCCATGGCTTCAGACCAATCGGTTTCCGGGCCGATATCACCAACCTCAATCCTCTGTCCTCCGACATCTTTCCTCTGTTTCTTTTTTTTATTCGACGTTGGACGTTCGATCTGGCTTCGCAAATGCTATGCCAAGACACGTGTTTGATGTTGAACGTTCATCTCTTTTACTTCCGACTTCCGACTTCTGATCTCTGACTTCTGTCTTTTCCTCGCCCCTGACAGCGCCGCGCACCTGGTATCCGTCAGCCAGCAATTTATCGCAAAGCGCCATTCCGATAAAACCGTTGGCGCCTGTTATTAAAATATTCATTTTCCAACAATTAGGGTGATATGATGATAGCCAATAAGTTGATTTTACCCAAATCAGCCCTCCAAAATAACGGCGGATCTTCGACCTTAGGCGGAAATGGGTAAAAAACATGCTTCCAAAAATTATATTAATCCGTTACAAAGCAGACTTCAAGATATTGTAAACAGTCTTCCGCGATACACTCAGACGGTCAGCTATTTCTGATCGAGTATAGCCCCTGGCAATGAGTTGCTCTATGAGGTATTTTTTCGCCTTTCTACTTTCGGGCTTGCTATGAGGAAACTCCTTTTCCGCGGTTTCAATCCCCGCCCGCCTCGTCTGAGCGGCTTGCGATGGCGGGCAGGTGTTTTTCTAAGTCCTCTATTCCTGTTAGATCTATACCCAAAAATTTGGCAATCTGTTTTTTTCCGTCAATCATTTTGAAAAGAGAAGGAAATATAGAAACCAACTTCGACCGGAAACGTTCAATGGCATCTTCTTGCTCCAGAACATGCGCTGTCTGTAACTCACTGCCTTGCCTTAGCAGATCCCGATATCTTTTTTTTACTGCCAAGCTTGTCTCCTGATAACAGTCCCAGAATAAAATTAGGCTCAATAAAGGATTTCGGGGCATTGTCCTGATAATATAATCGGCACGACGACCAGCGATAAGCCAAAAGGTCAGTCGAAAGGCCGGCTTTTACAGGATTCAGATGAATATAAAGAGAAGCGGCTAAAAGATAACTGTCATCCATGCCCGCCATCGCGAGCCCCTATTAAACCGCCTTGTCAAGAGAAGTCTGCAAGCGATTCCTTAGGAAACGCCGACCGAATCCGCTTTTAAAGTATTTTTCCCTGTTGCTCAGTAAACCCAATGATCGCTAACGAGACTTCTGTAAGCTATGGCAGACGGGTGTGAGAAACCACATTAGGGCATTTAGTTTCCGGGTCGCCCCGCCCGCCTCGCGTTGCGAAGCATTGCGGGCAGGCCGAAAATACCGCTTAATCTTCCCTTGTCTAATTAGGTCAAGCACATCCATGGCTATGACAGGCCTGCCAAACGCAAGCCTGAAAGAAATTCCCCTGTAAACGAGCAGAAGCAACGCCATCTTTTTACCCAAAACAGCCTTGGACGGAAATGGGTAAAAGTATCTGATCTTTGATCTCTATCTTAGCGCCTGGTTTACCCGGTTTACTCCGCCACGTAGCTCTGGAGGATGGTACCGGGGTAATTCGGGAAATGGTACTGGGGTTAAATTTCATTATAAATTTATTTCCTCGTCCCAGAACTTCTTATCTTCCTGGTAAAACATCTCCTTCACCTTATCATAGTCTAACTCTATGAATTTGCATTTAATTCTCTTTTGACAAAAATCAAAAATCGGAACATGAACAAAGCAGTGAAAAAGCTGGCTTAAATCACCATACCACTCCTTCCAGGTTGTCCATGAATTACCATCATTCAGCTCTATATCTTCCTGATCTCTCAGTCTCTTCTTTGCATTTGGCAATGGAATGGGAGGTGCTATATCACAGCAGAACTCAGCCACCCGCTCCAGGGCAAATAACCACCAGTGGCCGGTCCGCAAATCAATAGATGCGGTTTTGTACAGGCTGTTTATGCCATAGTTCCAACTCTTCATTTGCTGTTTGCCTCCGGAAAATATGAACCGAGTTCGTCCAGTTCTTCTTGTAATTGATCAGCGAACCGGACAATGTCATGGGATTCCACAAAAAAATATAATCCCGGCCCATATCCGCCATAAAACCGATCTGCTTGATTAGGGTAATCAATCCATACACTTACATCGAATAGAATGGAGGGCTCATTTGATTCATTTGTGGCTCCAGTTGGCATATCTGCCCGAATCCCTGCCCGCTCGTGCCTGTACTACATATCATAGCAGACACAACGGTGTTGTTCACTAAGTTCATCAATTACTACTGAATTATTATAAGCTATGGCAGGCGGGCCTGCCCGCTCGTGCCCACTCGCTTGCCAAGCTCCAGCGAGGTGAACGGGCCTTGTGGCAGGCGGGTCGGCCGCCGATGAAATCATGACCGAGGCGTCACTTTCAGTCAGATTGCGAACGACCAGTCCAAAGTCCGGTTCAATAGGATCAATTGTTTAAGCTCCTTAATCAATCGTCTTATATTCTCAAAGACAAGTGTAGTATCTTTTTCGCTTTGGTATAGAATACGATCCCCTATTCGCAAAACCATACGATATTTAACCCACAAAGTGTAAGGCTCCCCCAATTCTGCCATTTTTACGTTAAGACCACCCTTGTCAGTAGCGTACCGTTCCCATTCCAATAGCCTTAAGTCAAACGCGCATGGATATTGCTCATTGTGTGTCAAAGTAGCCATTTAATGGTATCGCTCCTCTTATACTTCAATACTGACTCCCTGATTCTTTACTCTGAAGTCTGTTCCCCGTTCCCGCCCTCGCTTAATAGAATTTCTGGATGCTGGTTGTTACAATAACATTTACATGGTTTCTCACCTGCTTCTGTAACAATTATCTGTTACAATAAATGAGGATTCGAACCTCGATTTCCCAATTATCAGTTGGGTCCCTTTGTAGTTTTGCAACTACTTGGGTTGCATCCCCGATACCATATTAAGCTACCAACTATTTATATTGCCAAGTTAGACTTCAGTATTCCAGCCTGCCCGCCATCGCACTCGACTGCGAACCCCAGCTCATTGATGTTGAACTTATGAACGTTGACAAAATAACTGCTGCCTCTTTATAGTCGTGTTCAGGCGAGGCGGGCGGGTTTGCGGCCTGTATTTTGTTATCTATTTCTCTCGCTTTTCTATAATAACTATCTGCCTCTTTACGGATCTCTTTGATATTCACAGTGGGCGCATACCGTATTTCATTTCTGGAAAATCTCTCTGGCTTTGGAGTAGCATTTTCTGTCAATCCATGAAGCGCTTGCGCAATCGCAATGTTCTTGTCCCGTTCTGCGATTAATTCCATAAGGCTCTTCCCGCCAATTATGGTCCTTACATTGGTTTGATTTATTTTTACGATAAGCAGATTGAGCTTCTCAAACAAAGCAACTAATGCTGTTTTAATCTCTTCAGGAGATTCAGCAGGGTTTTCGTCACCTTCCTGTATTTTGGCAGACAGATAAAGTCTTTCTTTGAGTTTCTTGATTTCATCTTTTACAGATTTTCTCTCGTTTAGCAACTCAGCAAGCTTCACAATAGCTCTCACCTCCTTTAAAATTTACCCCGTTAGAAGGCCCAAGCGGAAGCACAGGGTTATAATCAACTTTTCCCACGGGATTTAATGCCCCGTGTGAAATTCTAACGGGGTTTACTTCATTAAGACAAAAAACATATATAACTCCTTCTTCCAGGCTACAGCAACTTCTGAACTTCACTAAACTTTGCATCTTTGGGACTATTTTTGACCCGTTCAAATAATTTTGCTTTCTTTGTCATTTTTCCTTAAATTCGCCACGCCCACTCTGTTAACCTGCGATTCATATTATGCCTTTCCGGCAATGTACAGAGTATTAGTGCGGAGTTAGAGTTACAAGGCAAGATATCTTTTCGCCTCAGGCGGATGACTATTTTTATCCGAGCATGTCGCTCGGACAAAAGTCTGTGTGTGTCTGTGTGGGTCTGTGGCTAATTCAATCCCTTAATTCCTTAATTCTCTCATCAGTTCGATAACTCAATAGTTAATATTTAAGATTTACCCCGTTGTTTTCCCGAAACCAAGTAGCACGCTCCCCACATCTCCCATAAAAACCTCAGGTGCATCCCCGTCCCCCAGGCGCTTCCCTTTATAAAATCAGCCGCAAAATACGCAAAAAAACAGACATCATCCCTGTCCAGCAAAGGCTAAGGCATTTTCTCGAAATCAAAGCCCAATTGAACAAAACGATCATCATCAGTTAATATCGGCTTAAATCTTAACTCCTTCATGACGACCATCGACGTCAAATCTGTAAATGATATCCTTGGCTTGTCATCAAATTTCAAACGCAGCGATTTTGCTTCTTCAAATCT
>JAYENE010000050.1:0-5574 GCA_034721935.1 Thermodesulfobacteriota bacterium | reverse complement strand
CACGCGGCGCAAGCGCCTGCGCTGCGCGTGGGATTTATTTGTAATTTGATGCTTGAAATTTGGGATTTTATAAGTTCTACAGGTGGCTTATGCAGTTTGCAAAAAAAGATATTCTGGACATGGAATCGCTTTCTGTTGATGAAATTACCTTGATTCTTGATACTGCCCTGCAAATGAAGGAAATCTCAAAAAGGCCTGTCAAAAAGGTTCCGACTTTGCGAGGCAAGACAATAGTGCTTTTTTTCTATGAGCCCAGCACCCGCACCCGCACATCTTTTGATATTGCGGCAAAGCGGCTCAGCGCCGACAGTATTTCAATATCCGGAAACGCCAGCAGTCTAATAAAAGGGGAAACCCTTGTAGATACGGCGCGCAACCTTGAAGCCATGAACCCTGATGTGATTGTTATGCGTCATTCTATGGCAGGGGCTTCACATATGCTGGCAAAAATTGTCAGGACATCTATCATCAATGCAGGCGACGGCATGCATGCCCATCCAACCCAGTCGCTGCTCGATCTCATGACTGTCAGAGAAAATAAAGGAAGAATTTCGGGGCTGCGCGTTGCGATAATCGGCGATATATCCCACAGCAGGGTAGCGAGATCAAATATAATCGGGTTTATAAAAATGGGCGCTGACGTCGTGTTAGCCGGCCCGCCAACCATGATCCCAAAAGGAATTGAAACCCTTGGGGCTTCTGTTACATACGCTGTGAATGATGCTGTTTGTAATGCCGATGTAGTAATGATGCTCAGGATACAAAAGGAGCGGCAAAATAGTTTTTCGTTTCCAACTGAGCGTGAGTACGCCATGGTGTATGGGTTGACAATGCAAAAGATGAAACACGCTAAAAAGGATGTGCTGATCATGCATCCCGGCCCCATTAATCGGGGCGTTGAAATAGCGCCTGAGGTTGCGGACGGACCATACTCGATAATTATTGATCAGGTAACAAACGGTGTTGCCGTTCGTATGGCTCTTTTATATCTGACTGCAGGAGGTGCGCGTAATGTTGACGCTGATTAAGGGCGGAAGAGTAATTGATCCCGGCAATTTAGACGGCATCATGGATATTCTGATTGAAGATGGAAAAATAGTAGGGGTCGGAGGTCAGAGGTCAGAGGTCGGAGGTCAGAGGTCGGAGGTCAAAATCATTGATGCTTTTGGCAAAATAGTGACGCCCGGGCTGATTGATATGCATGTCCATTTTCGGGAGCCTGGGCATGAATATAAAGAAACCATAAAAACAGGCTGCATGGCTGCGGCCTTTGGAGGTTTTACCGCAGTCTGTACAATGGCGAACACAAACCCTGTAAATGACAACAGCCAGGTTACGGAATATATATTAAAAAAGGCCGGCCTTGCGGACACGGTTCGTGTTTACCCGGTTGCCGCAATAAGCCCGGGGCTTCAAGGCAAAGGTCTTTGCGAATATGGGGATTTAAAAGACGCGGGAGCTGTCGCTGTTTCTGATGACGGCAACCCTGTAACAGACAGCCAGCTCATGCGCAGGGCGCTGGAGTATGCAAAAGGATTCGGTCTTTTGGTTATCTCCCACTGCGAGGTTCTTGATCTTACTGCAAATGGGGTTATGAATGAAGGCGCGGTTGCAACACGAATGGGGCTTACTGGAATACCAAATGCCGCTGAAAGCATTATGGTCATGCGGGATATAGCGCTTTGTGAATTAACAGAGGCCCCTCTTCATATTGCCCATGTGAGCACAATTGAATCTGTGCGCGCGATAAGGCATGCAAAAAACAGGGGTGTTTGTGTAACTGCGGAAACAGCGCCGCATTATTTTACCCTTACAGAGGACGCTGTCGAGGGTTATAATACAAATGCAAAAATGAATCCTCCCCTGCGTTCCGGCCGGGACAGGGAAGCGGTGCTTGAAGGGCTGGCTGACGGAACCATTGATGTTATTGCCACAGATCATGCGCCTCATTCCTCCATTGAAAAAGATGTTGAATTCGATCTTGCGGCAAACGGCATAATAGGGCTCGAGACATCGGTTTCCCTTGGCTTGAAGCTGGTTGAAAAAGGTGTAATAACAATCGCGGATCTTATCGCAAAGATGTCGACAAATCCTGCCCGTATTTTAGGGCTTGATTTTGGCATAAAAAAAGGCAAGCCTGCCGATATAACCATTATCGACCCGGATATAACATATAAAGTGGATGCCGCCGGCTTTCAATCTTTAAGTCGCAACACCCCCTTTGACGGCTGGGATATGAAAGGAAGGGCGGTTCTGACCATGGTAGGCGGGAAGGTCGTATTTGGAAGATAATTCTCTGGAAAGAAGACTTCGATGGTTGATGTTTTTCAGGGTTGTAATTGTAACCTTCCTGCTTGGTATTGCAACCTTTATCCGGATTAAAGGAACAGAATTATCACTGCACGCGGCGCTTGCGCCAACATATTCCATTATAGCATTAACCTATCTTTTTTCTTTTGCCTGTCTTTTTATTCCAAAGATCATAAAAAACATCAGGACAAACATATACCTGCAAAGCCTTTTAGATATCTTGCTGATAACCGGGCTTGTATATGTAACAGGCGGAATTGAGAGCATCTATTCTGTTTTGTATCCGCTTGTTATCATCTATTCAGCTCTCTTTTTAGCAGGCAGAGGAGGGTTGATTTCAGCCTCAGCCTGCGGCATATTTTACGGGCTGCTGCTTGATCTGGAATACTACGGTTTTATTCAACCGGCATACACGTTGGGTTATGATTATGACTTTGATGCAGGTTATGTCTTTTCGAGAATTTTTATCCATATTGTATCTTTTTATATTATTGCATTGCTGACAAGCTATGCTGCCAGGCAGGAAAAGAAAACCAGGGAGCTTCTCGCGGAAAAGGAAAGTGCTTTTGATCAGCTTGACCTCTTGCACAAAAGCATAATCGAGTCTGTAGATACAGGTATTTTAACAGTCGATCTTCATGGAAATATAAAATCCTTTAACACAGGGGCAGAAAAGATCACCGGTTTTTTGCGCTTTAAAATTATAAATAAAAAAATCGATGATGTCTTCTCTGTTCTTTCAAGGATCCTGAATAAAGAAGACCAATGGAAACATGGGGGCAGATTTGAAGCTGCGGATTCGGGAAAGATACTGGGTTGTTCTGTTTCTCCCCTTGTTGACGGCAATAGAGAAAAAATCGGCAATATTCTAATCTTTCAGGATTTGACGCTTATTAAAAGAATGGAACATCAGATTGAAAAAAACAAACAACTTGCATTTGTTGGTGAAATGGCCGCAGGTTTTGCCCATGAAATAAGAAACCCTCTTGCATCAATCAGCGGTCCGATTCAGATGCTGAGCAAAGATTTAAGGCTGGACCAAACAGATAGAAAACTTATGCAGATCATACTGAGAGGAAAGGATCGGCTTGAAGGCTTTGTTAAAGACTTCCTTCTTCTGGCCAGGCCCAAACAGTCTGAACGAAAAGATATTGACATTAAAGTCATTATAGATGATGTGCTTGAATCTCTTCGCTTTAGCCCTGAATGGAGTGAAGATATTGAAGTAATCAGGAACTTGTGCGATCAAACCGGTATATATGGTAACAAGGCGGAGATAAGGCAGGTAATCTGGAACCTGGCTCTAAATGCTATCCAGGCGATGCCCGATGGAGGCAGATTGAAAATAGAAACCACTCCAGATGAAAAAAAATATCTTGAAATACTGATAAGCGATAATGGCTGTGGAATCGAAGAAAAAAATCAAGATAGAGTCTTTGAACCTTTTTACACAACAAAGGAAATCGGCACAGGCCTTGGAATGGCAATAGTAAACAGGATTGTAAAAAGTCATACGGGGAAAATCAGAATCAAAAGCAAATTAGGGAAAGGCACGGATTGTATGGTGTTGCTGCCGATAAATCCTGAAATAACAAATAACAAATCACAAATATCAAATAAATTACAATGACCAAAATTCTAAACCCGTTTGCCGTCCGTCGGGCAGGTTTGAAACTCCAAGCATGTTTTGTTCATTGAATATTGAAATTTGGGATTTATTTGTAATTTGATGCTTGAAATTTGGGATTTTATAAGTTCGTACAGGAGTAATAAATGGCGAAGATTCTCGTTGTTGATGATGATCAGGGTATGAGAGAATTCCTCGAGATCCTGCTTGCGAGGGAAGGATATGATGTTGCCCTTGCTTCAGGAGGCAAAGAAGCGCTAAGTCTGTGTAGAAAACAGAAATTTGACCTGGCAATTACCGATTTGAAGATGCCCAAAGTCGATGGAATCGATGTTTTGAAAAGTATTAAGGAAATTTCACCGGAAACCATGGTCATATTAATCACAGCTTTTGCTTCCGGGGAGACAGCCCTTGCCGCAATGAAGGAGGGGGCATACGACTATCTTGAAAAGAATTTCGATGTTGAGGACTTCAAGGCTGTGATAAAGGATGCGCTCAGCAAGAAGGGCGTCAAAAAGGAAGATGCGGTTTTTATGAAGGATGTGGAGGATAATCTTTCCTTTGGAAATATGATCGGAAAAAGCAAGGGAATGTTAAAGGTCTATTCACTTGTTAAAAAAGTGGCGGATACTGTCGCCAACGTTCTAATTACCGGTGAAAGCGGCACAGGCAAAGAGCTGGTCGCCATGGCCATCCATGAAAACAGTTCAAGAAAAGATAAATCATTTGTCGTTATAAACTGTGGCGGTATACCGGAAAACCTGCTGGAAAGTGAACTGTTCGGTTATATGAAGGGATCATTCAGCGGAGCTACTGCTGATAAGGCCGGTCTTTTTGAGGTTGCCCACAAGGGAACGATTTTTCTTGACGAGATCGGTGAACTGCCGCCGTTTCTTCAGGTAAAACTCCTTCGGGTGGTTCAGGAAAAAACTTTTAGAAGGATAGGCGGAGCGGAAGATATCAAGGTGGATGTAAGGATCATATCCGCCACAAACCAGGATCTGGAGCAGAAAGTCAAAAATGGCGCTTTCAGGGAAGATCTCTATTACAGGCTTAATGTAATTCCTGTAAGGATTCCGCCTTTAAGAAAAAGAAATGAAGATATTCCTTTGCTGACAAACTATTTTATAGAAAAATATTCAAAAGAATTCAAAAAGGAGATTAAAAAGATATCTCCTTATGCTCTCCAGCTTCTTATGAAGTATCCTTTTCCAGGAAATGTAAGGGAATTGGAAAACATCATCGAAAGAAGTGTTGCGCTCGAAACCACGAATATAATTTTGCCGGAAAACCTTGTTATTCCTGGAGCCGGCGGGATAGACGAGGATGCTGGTTTAAGCGCCGGCATTCCTGAGGAAGGCGTAAACCTGAATGAGAAGCTAACAAAAGTCGAGAGACTTTTGATAAAAAAAGCTCTTCAAAAGGCAAATGGCTCAAAGACAAAGGCCGCTAAGCTTCTCAACGTAAGTTTTGATTCACTGCGCTACAGGCTGGAGAAACTCGATATTTAATAATACCTAAGTTGAGCGATTTATTGCGAAGATATGTGCCGAGATCTTGATGCATAAGGGTTTGCGAAAACCACAGGCATACCCGTGGATATGTCGAGGATTTTCGCGAATCCTTGATGCGCAAGA
>JAYENE010000049.1:0-5616 GCA_034721935.1 Thermodesulfobacteriota bacterium | reverse complement strand
CTCAATCCCTTAACCAAAAACACCCCATCCAAATGCCGCGGTCCATAGTATCGAAAAACCAACAAGGACTATCATCCAAATATCTTCTTTTTTCATGATTATATTATCTCCTATCGTAACCGTTCACAGGTTCACGGTTCAAAGGTTCAGGGTTGTTTTTCTTGGAGCGTCGGGCTAACTGCTATGCATGTTAACTGTTAGCCATTAGCAGTTAGCCTTTAGCTAAGAGCTAACTGCTAATGGCTAACAGCTTTAATCAAACAGTTAGCACATTCAGCTAAGAGCTAATAGCTATATCCTGAACCTCTGAACCTTGAACCTCTGAACCCGTGAACGGTTACTCTCCTGTCTAAGCTTCTTTTACCACGATCATAGTATCTTCATTCACCTGTTTGATTTGCCCTTCAGTTGCAGTAGCCATTTCAGCCTTAAAGCAAAGAGCCCACATCATAACGATTCCTAAAATCCACCAGAATATCTGCCATGACCAGAGATGTGGAAATCCACAGAATGAAAATGCCTTGTTGCCAAGAATACATGCCGGACCTATGGCAAAGAAATACCACAAGGGCACGAAAATCTTCATGGCTTTGCGCCATTTCCTGCCGGATTCACTTGGTAAATCAATATCATCAAGAAAATTTCGAACCTCTGACTGCCTTTTAATGGTCTCTTTATCGTCTTTCATTCCAAGACCTCTGCATAGATATGCCACTAAAAGCCCAACAAATACACCCCAGAATGCGCAATGCATGGAGAGCGGATTCGGAAAAATTTTATATGTAACAAAGACAGATATCATACCGGAAAGGACGCCAAGCAGAGCTCCTATGGCTGGGAACCTGAATCCCCAAAGAGTCCCGAGGAGCAGTATATACATGACAAATCCAAAGGCTGTTGCCAGAGCCCCTAAAATTACCAGAGCAGCTTTTGAAGTAAGCCCCACTACCAAAGCAGCAGCGGTAAGAAGAGTGGCCATAAGTCTATTAACCCAGATCTGTTCGGCATGAGTTGCATTCTGCCTCTTGATATATCGCCAATAGACATCACGTAAAAGGATAGATCCTCCGGTGCCGATATATGGCGCTGCTGTGGAATGTATGGCAGCTATAGCTCCGACAAAGACTAATCCCAGCATAAACGGCGGGAGGAAGTTTTGCATAAGAAGCGGCACAACAGCTTTATCGGTCAAGTCAGCAAAAGCGGCAACGCCGGTAACCTGAAGTATTCTCGCTCCAAAGCCCTGAAAAGCCGTGAAGAAAAAAAGCGCAAATCCAACTACAAAGGTTGACATAAAGGCCTGTTGCCAGGCAAGCGGTTTTGGAGACTTCAATCCAAAGGTCCACATGGTAAAAGCAGGAGATGATTGTATGCCCATTAATGCAAACATATATGTCAGGATCATCACAGATGTCCATCCTCCTCCAAGTCCGAAATTAATTATTTTTGGCACTTCGAGGTACCTGTCTTCAAGAGTGGCGACTTGCACAGCAAACTTGCTCCAACCGCCAAAGTGGCCAAGCACAAAAGAGCCAAGAATAATTATACCGCCCACAAGAAGAACAAATTGGATTACACCGACCCATGTGCTTGCTTTAAGACCACCAGTGACCACATAGAACCAGACTATAAAGGCAAGAAAAATAGCGCCAAAAGTAAAAGGCACCCCAGTTATTACATGGAAAAGCGCGCCCGCGGCCATCAGTTGAACAGCGGAATAAAACACGGCATACAAAACCGCGGTAATAACCACTAAAAAGCGTATTGTCTCATTGTTATAATAATAGGCATACATATCTCCGGGTGTGATAAAGCCGTATCTTTTACCCATAAACCATGTTCTCTTGGAAAAAAATGTTCCTGTTATAGGGATAGTAAGAACATAAAATGAAGCAAAAGCGTATGCCAGACCGTCCCTCCAGATTAATCCAGGATGACCGATAAATGTCCACCCGCTAAAGGAGGCTGCCGTAGCTGCAAGCAGAAAAGCAAAAAATGGTATGGACCTGCCCGCAATGGCATAGCCTGCAGAGGTTTTTTCAGTAAAATATCCTTTTAAGCCCCAGTAAAAGCAATAGACAATATAAATCCCTAACATTATATAAACCCAGGTAGTTCCGCTCATTTTTTTCCTCCATTTATCAAACAGTTAAGTGGTATGTTGAGCTTTTTACAATACGCAACACGCTTTTTTACGAATTTATCAAACTTAACGTTGCGAAAAAATGCTGTTTAATGTTATTATGATTTATTATGAAAAACAATAACATAAAAGTAGAAAACATAAAAGTAGAAATTGATTTGTTAAAAAAGATTCCTCCTTTTACTGATCTTGCCGGCCAGGATATTAACAGGCTGTTGCAAAATTTAAGAGTTAAATTATATCCAAGGGGGAGTCTGATATTCAGCCAGGACAGGACAGATATTGATGCTCTTCACCTGATTGTAAGCGGTGGAGTCAAACTGTATCTTAAAGATGAAGAGAATACAATAATTCTTAAGGAATACAGGAGCGCCGGTGATTATTTTGGCGCCCTTGGCATCATCATGGAAACAAAGGCCAATTTAAATGTGGAGGCTATTGAAAATACTAATTGTATCCTTGTTCCAAAAGCAGACTTTCAGGAACTAATCAATACACATACATGGTTTTCTGCATTTTACCTGAAGAGTTTTTACGAAAAATATATTCGTGCCGCCTATAGCGAGCTGCGTAAAAAAAAGGATGTTCCAAAAGCAGAAGGCTCCCTTTGTCTTTTCAGCCAGGATATTGCCGGAATTATAAAAGGAAAACTCCATACATGTATGCCGGATGATACAGTCAGAGCAGTATCACAAAAAATGTCCAAATACCGGATAGGTTCTCTGCTGATAAAGGACAGTGACGGAAATGTTCAGGGCATAGTTACAGATAAAGACCTCAGGACAAAGCTGCTTGCAAAAGGGCTCAACTCTGATGAACCTGTCAAATCAATCATGGCATTTCCGGTAAAAACCATTTCGTCGCAGTCTGTCTGCTTTGACGCCCTTATTTATATGCTGAAAAACCGGATTCATCACCTTGCGGTTGAACGGCAGGGAGATATTATAGGTGTTGTTACCGCCCACGACATACTCCTTCTTCAGGGAAGCTCACCTATTGTATTATTCAGAGAAATTACAGCTCAAACAAAAATCAACAAGCTATATGTCCTTCCGGAGAAAATGCAGGATGTTGCAAGAACCCTTATCCAGGACGGGGCTAAGGCAAACAATATCACCCGTATGATTACTGTGCTCAATGACCAGATTTTAGACCGCATTCTGACCATACTTATAGAAAAGATGGGGTCTCCACCTGTGCCATTCTGCTGGATGGTGATGGGAAGCGAAGGAAGAAAAGAGCAGACATTTTCAACCGATCAGGATAATGCCATTATATTTGAAGACCCTGGCAGCAAAGATCAGGAAGATAAAGCCCGTGAATATTTCCTGGAATTTGCAAAAAAGGCTGTTGGCCACCTTGCCGCATGCGGTTATACCCTGTGCAAGGGAGATATAATGGCTTCAAATCCTAAGTGGAACCTGCCCTTTTCCGGTTGGCAAAGCCTTTTTGACCACTGGATATTTTCTCCTGATCCAAAACAGGTTTTGCGCTCTACCATATTTTTTGACTTTAGACACGCATTCGGCAAGTTTGAGTTAGCTTACAAATTGCGAAATCATCTGATCAAAAGAGGGTTGCATGAAAAGATCTTTATCCATCATCTGGCAAGGGACTGTATGACAGCAAGACCGCCACTTTCCATGTTTAAAAAAATTATTACGGAAAAGAGCGGTAAACATAAGGGACATATTGATCTTAAAACAAAAGGCATGGCGCCTTTTGTGGACTTTGCCAGACTTGTGTCCCTTGATCATGGAATAGCGGCGACCAATACTCTTGAAAGAATAGAATCTCTAAAGGAACAAAATATTATATCCGATGACTTTGCCGCAAGGATAAGGGAATCTTACGAATTCCAAATGAGGCTGCGCCTTGTGAATCAACTCAATATGATAAAACATGGCCAGGAGCCGGATAATTACATTAACCCTTCTGAGCTTACAGATATTGAGAGACATACTCTCAAAAAAGCTTTTCTGCTCATTGGCGAGATACAGTCTTGTATTGAAAATATCTATCACTTGAATCTTGGTTAAATTGGTCGAGTGGGGAATTGGTCGAGTGGTCGAGCTCCGGAAAGCCGCTCCCATCGTGAGCTTAAAGTAGTCATAGAATTTTAGAGGTTCGGGGTTGCCCGGTTCCCATATTCCAGCTTGGAAACCCGTATGGTATGCATTCCCACGCAGGAGCGTGGGAACGAGGTGCGAGGAAAAAGTAGGGGCGGCTTTACGCCGCCTGCCGAGTCGATTTTGGCGGGATAAACCCGCCCCTACGGCTATAATTCCGAATATCACCAGAGGTTATTGAGAAGTTACAAGTCAATCTGAAATAATAAGAGCTAATCACTAATTGCTAAGAGCTAATCACTAAGAGCTAATCGCTTAACGTAGGTGTTAAATACATGGGAAACAAAATAGAAGAAAGAATTAAAATTCTCTCTGAACAGGGAAAAACAAAGAAAGAAATATACAGGACGCTGTCAAAGGAGATGGATGAAGAAAAGTTCAAGAGATTTCTGCGTAATTATGTTGATGTTTCCAAAAAGGAATCATACTACGCATTGAACATTTTGCTTGTTGCAATTCTTATAGCTGTTACTTTTTACAAGGCCGGAATAATAATCGCGTCTATTGAAGATGCAGGCATTGATAATTTAATTGTCGCTATATGGAGCTTTGTAGTGCCGGGTGTAAATATCTACCTTATATGGCTGATATACAGGTTTAATCGGCTGGGTTACATGTTTCTATTTGTTTTAGGCATTATTTCACTTCTTCGACCTGAAAACAGTTCACTGATCGGTCTTGTCCAGGCAGTTCCACTTATTGCATTGTCCGGATTTCTTTACCTTAAGCTTTTTCCAAAAGGCGGTAAGGAATGGTAAATATAAAGCAACTATTCAGCCACAGATTCACACAGACCTGTCCGCCTATCTTTGGAGGATGAACACAGATAGGTTTAAATATAAAGAACCGTTCACGGTTCAGCAGTTCAAAGTTCAAGTGAACCTTGAACGGTTACAAAAATATCTAATAGAAACATCCGCACTTCGACATTCATTATTCCCTGTTCGACATTCGATATTCAAAAAAAGCTACCCATTTAATGTTTTATATATGACTCTGCTAATTTACCCAAAAAAAAGGGCTATCAACATAAAAGCGGGACACATTTCACCATTTTGTCCCCCGTAGGGGCGGGTTTCAAACCCGCCCCTACGGGGGATTTGGTTTTGCCGACGGGTTTCAAACCTGTCACCACCGGACTAATTCCCAGCCATTTTTACCAGTCTAGAATCCTACCAATACTATTTTCTTCTTTTTCTTCCATTGAAATATTTCAATTGTATATTCTTTGAATTTGGTTCTTATTCTTCGTTTCTTTGGAACGATACCATCTGCTTCGCCGCTGATGTACACCAAACCTACCGTTAAGAATATACCTAATTGAAATGGCATGCAGTGTGAGTT